>QKAA01000005.1 GCA_003247275.1 bacterium
AACATTGCTCTCAATTCATTGGCTAATCCTAAATATAAAGCTCTGGCAAAACCCATTGTTGATGAAGTCATGCAAGGAAAAACTATTGCCTCAGTTTTGCGCGAAAATATGCTGTTTCCACCCCTCTTAATCCAAATGATTGCTGGTGGCGAAAAATCGGGTACTTTGGACGAAACTCTGACAGACCTATCGTCTTTCTATGAAGGAGAAGTGGCTGAATCAGTCAAGAAATCAACCCAACTACTTGAACCAATGCTAATGCTTTTTGTCGGCGTTGGTGTCGGAGCCATGATTCTTTCGATTATCGCTCCTATGTACTCAGTCGTCGGCAGCTTGCAAAACGCTGGACAACAATAACACTCAATTAATTATCGATCTCTTCCCAAGTTACGAATTCATACGTCGAAGATTGTTCGACCGGAAAATAAGGTGGTGGGCTAAAGTAGAGGTGATTATCATGCGTTAGGGTTCTTGTTTCAAAGCCTGATCCGGGAGGAACTCCCCAATTCCAGGCTGAGGGTTCGCCGCTAATAATTGAGCCATACAAGGTAAAGTTAGTTCTGATAGCATTACCATTGTTGCCGCAGCTAGGAATATGGAATCCATGCCTAAAAACGGCTCCATTTTTTGCCATTAACGCTGCATCAAGCTCAAAATTATCTGGCAAATCTCGAACAAAAAAGATATTTCGCTGTGAGATAAGTCCCAGTACATCGCTGCCATCTTTTTGAGCATAGGTAATTGAGTCATTGATCCACATATCAATGCTGTACGTATCAATCGGGAATCGTGCTGCCACAACTGTAACACGGCCATCCACTACTCCATCGACCCAAACAGCATCCTCAAAAAACATGATGTGTTTATCTTCCAACGAATAATTACCCAACAATTCTTCATCCTTAATCGTTTCATAAATATTGGTACATTCTCCGTCGGGACCAAGGCCTCGAGTATGCCAAGCACTGGTTACTTCATATACATCAGCAGTTCCATTTTCCAAAAACGTTACGTGATAGCCCAACTTACTTGATGGTCCATAATAAACGCCAATCGTTTCAGCGTCCGCTTTCATGGTCGTAAAATCAATCACTACCGAGTCAAAATCAACCGGCGTAGTCGGGAATAACCACAGTGAAGATGGTCCACCTTCTCCCCAAACTCCAGGTTTTTCTTCAGGTGGACTACAGCCAGTTTCATAACCACAAATATAGGTAGAAAGAGCACTTTGAATTAAAGAATCATTTATTCCGTCTTGTCTAATGCCTCCATTAGACATCACTGGTCCATGAATCGTTACCCCCGACCCAAACAGCACTGAAGAGTTGTGTAAAAACGCATATCGAGCCAGCGAAGCAACTCCCACTCTCGATTCAATCGTTCGTTTTACCCCAGGGTAATCATTTGTCCAACCAGTCGATCGAATAACTAACATTGTCGAACCCACTGTTGGGGATTCGATTTCCAAACTATAAGAGCCAATCACATCGCCGGAAGGATCGGTATACTCATGAACATAAGGTCCCGGTTCGCCTGTTCCATCAGTCAAATCTCCCGGACTATGTGACAAATGCCAACGATAGTAATGAATCCCTGCCTCAGCAATGCCTAATGCCTGTTCATGAGCAGTATTTCTCACCATCGCTTGATATTGTGTTGAAGCCAACATGACAATGCTACCAATAATGATCGAACCTGTAATTCCAAACAACAAGACAAATATCGAAGCACTACCGGTTGATTGCCTAAAAGAAGGTAATTTCATTAGTTATCCTTTAAATTGCGTATCATCACTAAATTTTCAGCCACAAATGATTGTGATCCTGACACGTAGCCACTCCGAATCACCGGAATCCTAATTTTAATTAATCGAGTTGAAAGTGGCCGTTCCCAATAGGTCAGGGGATTATTTGTTTGATCTGATGGCCACTGACTATTGTAGTAAACGAACAACGGCAATTGATCCTCATCAATCTGATCCAGCATCACTTTAAAAGTTTCGTTATTCGCGTCATAAATATACGGATCACCAGTAGGAATGATAATTCCTCGCTTAAGTAATCCATTTTCCAAAAAGTATCGTCGCTTTTCCACCAAACCATCATTATCAACATCTGCATAAAAACTCAGTTGGTTATCCTCCAATATTTCCAATAAATAACCCCCATCCATCGCTTCTTCTGCCTGTCGTACTTCAGTTGAAATCGTTTGAGCCGTAAAAGTTGCTTCATCGATTAACTGATATTGGTTCATTGCAAATGAATAATTTTGAGAAATTGAATGCCAAAATTGATTAGCCACAAACCCAACAATTATCATCAACGCCGACGTGATCATAATTTCTATCAACGTGAATCCTGAGGAACGATGATAAGTTGCAAATTTCATGGGGCCTCTTCCGCAGAACTAGTAGATAAAATAAAGCTCTCCACCACATCTCCACTTATATCAATATCGGCACTAGCTGTCGCATATCCGTCAGCCTCAATAGTCAAAGAATAAAGCTCAGTACTAAGAGAGCTAAAATACGTTTGTGACCAATTGCCTTGATTAACCGCACCTGATGATTTGGTGGCTACAGGCACAGTATCAAGATAAAGCGTTGATACAAACACATCCAAAGGTTGCCGTGATTCATCCAATGCTTGGACTAATAAACTATTTTCTGAAGCTGCCTGCACCACCACCGTTACCTGCTGAGAATTATTCGGCAGTAAACTAATCGGTATAAATGGCCAACTCCCCGCTAAATCAACACTCGAAAGTGAAGGCATCTCAATGACGTATTGATCCCAATCCAAATCAGTTGCTGTGGCTAAGCCTCCTGTACCGGTTACCACAGTTCGATCAACTTTATAGACATCATCACCACTTGATGTAGTTCCAATAATCTTAGTGCCATGGAGGCGGAATTGAACTCCAACAAATGGTTGATAATTACTTGTTTGATCGCGAGTCGCCTTAATCGTCAGTGTCGCAGGCTGATCGATAGCAAATGAAACTTCAGAGATTTTGTTTTCTAGTACACTTAAATCTTGTTTATATGGATTATCAACCTCACTAATACTATACGTTCGATCATTCGTATATCCCTCTTTTGATACCCCAATCCGATAACATGAATCGCAAATCGGGGCTCCCGGTATTAAAACTTTTCCATCAACATCAGTTAATATTTCCATATCGACCGCCGGAGTCAAACTATCAGCTTGAATGGTTACTGTCGCCGAACTAACTGGCTGCCCATTGGCGTCATATACCAAAATTGACAACATTCCCTCATCTTCTGCCGTCTCAATTCCTGTTGGAGACACATCAGTTAACAAAACCACAGGCTTTCTCGAAGGAAACATTCCTCCCCATGTGACCTCCACCCGAACTCGTTTGTAATCAACTGGCAAGAAATCAGTCGGTGCCAAATCGTCAAAAGGATCATCGATATAAACTACCTCAGTATTAATCAAAAACTGTGTCCCATGTAGCTCAACCGTATCCGATGGAGCCAGTGGCCCAGCTGGGATACCACCAACAGTTCCCACATCTTCATAAGTCAAGTTTCGCACTAACTCAATTTGTTCTTGAGCCAGTCGTGTCGCTTCGCCACTTAAGCGTGCCTCGCCCAAAGACTCAATGCCTGTTTGGACAATAACTGCTGCCGCTGTCAAAAAAATCACCAACACAGCTGTTGTGACCAACAGCTCAATCAGAGTAAATCCCTTGTTAACTTCGCCCATAAGAACATCATACAAAATAAGGTATGATAGGAGAAGAGTAATAAATAAAAATCAAACATCTGCCCATGATCTTACCGAAAAGCATATTTGGAAGAGTTAGTCATGTGGGGCTTAGTATTAGCCCATACGCTATTCGTGCTGTTATTGTTAACGCCAACAAAGAAATCACCCAAAAAGCAGAAGTTACCTCTCCTGAGTTATTAATAAGTGGCGATGAAGTAAATCAGGAAGTTTTTGAAAACCTGATTACCCAGATCAAACAGCAGTTAAATTTAGAATCATTTTATGCCGCCTGCTGCATTCCCGAAAAACTTGCCTACAGTCGAGAACACTCCCTCCCCAAAATTCCTCACTCAGAGATTGATGAAGCTGTCCGTTGGCAGTTAGGCACTATTTTCCCCCTACAGCCAGACGACATCTATACCGACTGGAAACTTTTAGGCGAATCAGATCAAGGCATCAGAGTAATTATTACCGCGGTCAGTAAAAAAATTCTTGATAGTTTAGTAGCGGGATTTTTAAAAAACGGCATTAAACCACTCGGTTTTGAGTCATCCGCCTCCTCTCTTTCCAGAACCATCGAAGAAACCACCAATTCTTCAATCATTATCGAATTAGATAACTATGGATCCAGTTCCACCTTAGTTGAAAATGGAGTCTCATCATTAACCATCACCACTAATTTTTCCTCTGCCCAAGATAGTCAATCAGCCATCACAGACATCGCCACCACTATCACCCAATTACAAAGTAGGGTGGTGAGCTCTGATAAAGAAAAAAAATCAGAAATTCCACTCTATATCACTGGCGAAAAAGCAGCTCCAGAGATAATTCAGGTCTTAAGCCAAAGTCTAGGTGGCACAGAAATAAAACAATTATCAAATACTTCAGTTGAAAACAAATATTTTTCCGCTTATGTCGAAAGTTTAACTTCAGTAGAAGCTCCGGAAAGCAGTAAAACCATCAATTTATTGCCCATGGACCTGCGTCAACAATATGTCGAAGAAACAGAATTGTCCCAATTAAAAGCCTTAGCAAAATACAACATTAGCATGAGCGCGATTGTCTCGATGTTGTCAATCGCTCTATGTGTAACTTCTTATATTTTCTTAAATAACGCCAGAAACCAAGGCGAGTCTATTCCTGAGCCACCTGCACTAACAGCAAACATTGACCTACCAACGCTGTTGCAAAAATCCCAAAAAATTACCCAACTACAAAGTGCGGAAAACTTCCCTCAAGAAGCCACAGAAACCCTCCTGTCTCAGTTGAACGGAGCCAACGTTCGCCAGCTCTCATACGACGCTTCAAAGAAAACGTTCAAGATCACCATCGGCACAATTAATCGAAATGTCCTTTTCCAAATAAAACAATCACTTGAGGAAACTGATCTCTACAAGCAAATCACTATCCCGCTATCTGCCCTCGACTCCGATGAATCACAAGATGTTGTGTTAACAGCAGCACTCAAAGACTAACTATGAAAAATAAAATGACCATCAATCCTAAATTAAAATTTCGCTTAATTGCTTTTGTGGTGCCAGCACTCTTGTTAGGACTTTCATTTGTATGCATTTCACTTGCAAAAAAGAACATTGTTAACTACACCCAAATCAAGCAAGAAAACAACATTAAACTGCAAGCTTATCAAGAATCAGCTAATCTCAATCAATTTGTTGAAAGTAATGCCACCATTCTTTCCAAATTGTCATATTCATTCCCCAGCGAATCAATGATGGTTGGGGTGATGCAAGACATCGAAGCGGTTATCAAGCAATACGATCAAACAAGTAGCGTTAAATTTAGTAGTCAAACTCCCGTTAAAGTCGGCCAAAATTTAGTTATTCCTCTCGTTCTCAATGTAAATCTTGAACCACAAGATATCACCGCTCTAATAGAAGAATTAATGGAATTGCCCTACATTATTCAACCAATCACCATTGAATCTCAATTTAATGATGGTCGAGCCCAAACACAAATTAGCATAAGGATGTATGTCCAAGAGCCTTTCATTGGAAACTAACGTTATCTATCAAGCCAGCTTGATTGCCTTTGCAATCTGCTCTCTTGTAGTACTGTTTTTATCCATTACTACTTTCATCAAATTGACTGCTCCCATCCCTGAAGAGCCAACCACCCAAATTAGGGAGCAACAACTCAAGAACGCCATCAACATTATTTTTCCTGGAGAACTCGTTGATTGACAACGGTCTTCCAGATTGGCTATAGTGAATGCGGGAGCACTTGTGCACATCAAAATATAAAGCACACAATTATGCGCCCGCGCATTAGAAGGGGGGTGAAACCGAATGCAACGAAATAAATTCGTGACTGCCTTGCAAAAAGGTTTCACTTTAATTGAGTTACTCGTCGTTATTGGTATTTTGGGTATCTTAATGGCCGTCGTTATCGTGGCTGTTAACCCATCCCGCCAATTTGCTCAAGCTCGTGACACACAACGTAAAGCTGATCTTTCTGCTGTTACCAGTGCTGTTGTTCAATATTCTGTTGACAACAATGGTAATTTACCCGTGGATGCTTTAGATCAACCAATCATCACCACCACTCCAGCAGACGTGTCTGTCTTAGAGACATATTTAGCACCTGATTATATTGCTGCCATCCCAGAGGATCCTACCCCTGGAGCAACGCCATATACTATCATGCTTGACGCAAACAATCGCTTAGTCGCTTCTGCAGCTTCTGAGCAAAATCCTGGTGAGTGGATTTCAATCACTCGCTAAATCATTTTTGCAAAAATGATAACGACAATGCCTCCCTTTAATAAGGAGGCATTTTTCGTTTACCAAAAAAAATCACTCCAAAATAAGGTACAGTAATAGATGTATGCAGATTTCAACTCGTACTAAAGGATATATTTTCGCCGGCAGTGCTTTTATCGTTATTATTGGCATTATTTTAGGGACTGTTTACTTTTTCAGTAATCGATCCATTAAAGATACTGATGCTCAACTTGCCCTTAATAGCCGGGAAGCGACAAATCCACACCAACAAGTCAGAGCTATTCGTTTTCGTGACACTGAAACAGGGGAAACATCAGAAATTTTAATGGATGGAACCGTTAATCTTTATGATAAAAATGGTAATCTTCTCAAAACCGGTCGACGAGGTTTCGCTGAAACTCAAAACATCTTTCGTCGTTACGAATATCTCATAAACAGCGGTAAATCTTTCACCGGTGGTAAATATGAAATCGAAATTGAAACTCAAACAGGTGTTACCATTATTGAATCAGGCGGAGATACCACTCAAGGAGATTTAATTGATGATTCAATTGATTTTATTGATAATACTATCAATCCTACTCCGACTCCCACTGCTGCTCCACCTACCCCAACTCCCTCTGGTTATGTCCCTCCTCCTACTCCCACACCCAGTCCAACCCCACTTCCAGACAAACCTGACTATCTCAACGCTCCACCCTTTACCTGCGAAGACTATTATCTAGAAACCGGAAAACCACTCAAAATCTCCAACGTTTACTGCAACCTCGATAATTAGAGTATTTAACTATAAAAACGTATAGATTATAGTATAAATACGTATGATTACGACGATAATTTCTGGAGCTTTGTCTGGACTTGATGCAATTCCTATTGACGTTGAAGTCGATGTAGCTGCCAGAGGCCTGCCCTCACTCTCGATTGTTGGCCTACCTGATAAAGCTGTCCAAGAAGCCAAAGAACGAGTCAGAGCTGCCCTTCAAAATTCTCATATTGAATTTCCCGCCAAGCGTATCACCATCAACTTGGCTCCCGGAGATATTCCCAAACAAGGTTCATCTTTTGATTTGCCTATCGCCATCGGTATTATTTCCGCCGCGGAAGAGATTGATCTTAATTTTTCTGACAGCATGATTATTGGAGAACTATCCTTAAATGGTTCAGTAAGATCAAGTTTGGGTGTATTGCCCATGACTATCACTGCCAAAAAAATGGGCCTAAAAAACGTCTTCATTCCCGCAATAAATGCGCACCAAGCAGCTTTAGTTGATGGCATCAACGTCTATCCCGTAGCCACTCTAAAACAACTCATTGATCACTTATCAGGCATTGAATTAATTCCCTCGATCCCAAAAGTCGATCTAGAGTCACTCCTAATCAATCAAGAAGTTGAAATTGACATGAGCGAAGTCGTTGATCAGGAACAAGCGAAGCGTGGTTTGGAAATTGCTGCTGCTGGTGGTCACAACATTTATTTTTACGGCACGCCCGGAGCTGGTAAAACCATGCTCGCCAAAGCACTAGCCGGCATTCTTCCCAAATTAACCACTGATGAGGCCTTAGAGCTAACCAAAATATATTCAGTTAGTAGCGTGAGTGATCAGCCCATTGTTACCAGTAGGCCATTTAGAAGTCCACACCATACCACCTCAAAAAATGGATTAATCGGTGGCGGTTCAATTCCCAAACCAGGTGAAATCTCTTTGGCTCATCGGGGCGTCTTATTTTTAGATGAGTTTCCTGAATTTCCCCGATCAATTGTTGAGTCCTTAAGACAGCCACTTGAAGACGGCGAAATAAGTATTGCTCGTGCCGCCCAAACTAACAAATATCCTTGCCGGTTCATGTTAGTTGCCGCCGCCAATCCCTGCCCTTGTGGTTACTTTGGTTCAAAACAGAAAACCTGTATCTGCAGCTCTCAACAGATAATTAAATATCAAAAAAAGATATCAGGACCAATTCTAGATAGAATTGATCTGCATTTAAAAATTCCTCCAGTAGAAATAGTTAAATTAGTTAATCACCAGTCAAAAAATGCAAAAACTTCCGCAGAAATGAGATCACGTGTTCAATCTGCTAGAAACATTCAATACAGTCGTTTTCAAAAAGCCAATATTCACACTAATGCTGAAATGTCATCCAAACAAATTGGCAAATATTGTCCATTAAGTCAGGAAAATCGATCGTTTCTATTGCACGCAGTTAAACAATTAAATCTAAGTGCCAGGGCCTATTACAAAATAATTAAAGTTTCCCGGACCATTGCTGACCTAGAAAATTCAGAAGATATTACAAGAGACCATATTGCCGAAGCAATTCAATACCGTCACCAACAAGAAATTAATTAAACTGGAAACTGGTCGCTAACTGATACACAATCGCCGCTAAGCTTGGATTAACTGGACTATACGAAATCGTGTAAGACCTATTTCTATCGACTCCAACCACATAAATAATTGTTTCGATTCCATCACGTATTCCATGCAATTCCGACACAGTTGATGTAGTGTTATTAAGTATCTGTGTATCCACATTACGGAATGTTTTAACTTCCTGTTCAACCACCTGTTCTCTTGATAATTCATTCTCCCAAATCGTAATCAATGAATCCGCCCCAGTTTGATGAAGGGCGACTAATTGCAAACACGCATCCTCTCCTTCAGTCGATAAAACAGTAAACGGCGTTTGATATTCGTAAGCAATGCCCATAGTTTCATTCACACAAGATCGCGTTTTAGCATTTTTATTCACTGCCCGTAAAAAATCAGCATCATCAAGCAATTCTTCAGCAATTAATTTTTTAGAAAATCCTTCTCGCACATATCCTTGTTGCTGTAAAACTTGATAAACTCCCGTTCCCAAAAAAATACTGGCTATCAAAATAAATCCAGTCAACAAAATCGAAGTGATGACCCTTCGCTTCTTTGTCCACGGTGGTAATTGTTGCTGATCTGTAAATTCTTGTGATTGGTTCATGCAAGTAAAGCGCGCAAATCCGCGATATCTTCACTCCCAGGACCGCCTGAATTTTTCCCGGGAACTTCAAGTATAAAAGGCAGCGATTTAAATTGTGGGTGGTTTAACCAATTAGCGATACCCTCATTTCCTAAGTAACCGCTGCCAATATTTTCATGTCGATCTCGATGGGCATTAAACTCATATTTTGAATCATTGACGTGAATCACTTTAACTTTATCGATTCCAATTTTTTCATCTACCTCATCAATAAATTGATTCAATTTTTGTAAATCGCGTCCATCGACTCCACTCACAAACGCATGTTGAGTGTCCAAACAAACACCAATTTTGGTCTCATCTGCTCCTTTGCGGATCGCCGCATTAACCAAAAAAGCGAGCTCATCCACTGTTTGTCCAATTGTCCCAGCATGGCCTGCCGCATTTTCCAACAGTAACATCGTCTTATCCGGAGAAGCAGTTACCACCTCAGAAATTGCCTGAGCCACAGACTCTTTCACCGTATCAAATCCTGCCCCTTTATGGCTGCCAACATGAAAAATCGTGCCAATGGCTCCAATCTTGCCAGCAAGCGTTTGATAAGAAATGAGTGATTCTTTAGAAGCTTCAACATAATCAGGTTTTTCACTGGCCAAATTAACTAAATAGACCGCATGAAACACATGATCTTTAACCGACGATTGCGCTTTTGCCGCAAGATAAGCCTTAATCACTTCTTCGGAGTGGGGGATAAACTTAAGACTTCTTGGAGAAGAAGCAAATGTTTGAATGGCCGTAGCTCCGATTGATTCACCGCGGGAGATTGCTTTATCCAGTCCACCGCTGATTGATACATGTGCGCCAAGTGTCATGAGTGTAGAATACCATTAAATAATTCAGAATTCATATGCACACCATTTTATTTGCCTCAAACAATCCAGGGAAAATAGCTGAAGTAACTGCTATCACTCAGCCCTTAAACATTCAGCTCATTACTCCCAAGCAGGTTCCTGCTTTAACTAACATTGATCCGGAAGAGACGGGCGAGACTTTTGCTGAAAACGCTTTGATTAAAGCCAGGACTTTCGGTCGGCTTTCAGGTCAAGTAACCATCGCCGATGACTCAGGTTTATGCGTTGATGCTCTCGACGGTTATCCAGGAATTAAATCAAAACGTGTCGCTGACACAGACGAACAACGAATTCAAACCCTCCTTGATAAACTCCAACAATATCCAGAGCCAAATCAACGCACTGCTCATTTCATTTCCGCCATGGTTCTTTTTGACCCTAGTTCAGAAAAATGGCACCAGGTTGAAGGTCGAGTTGACGGCTACATCGCTCTTACACCTCAAGGTGAAAGTGGATTCGGTTATGATCCCATTTTTATGTATCCACCCCTTAGTAAAACCTTTGGCCAATTGTCAGCAACCGAGAAAAATGAAATTTCTCACCGCCGTCTTGCTCTCGATCAAATGAGAAAAATAATTCGCAAACGCTATCGTTAAATTTGAAATTTCCCCGAATCAAACAATACTTTAGTGGATCCGTCAGCCAGTTCTGCTGTGACCAATCGATCCGTGGTAGCGATAATATCGCAATGTTCCCCAGAGTCATTAAAACCCATTCGCTTCCAGTCAGATTTAGGCACATTCAAAGGATCGCCGTCATACGCATCCTTATATGACATCCCCACCGCTATATGGGTATTTCCAAATTCGCCGCCAATATTTTCATCATATAAAGTGTTGGCCATAAAGTGAGTTATTCGCGACATCGAGGCATCAGTCAAACTAAACTCACCAATCTTATCCGCATTTGGTCGTCTAATCATTTGCCGTAACAAATCTTGATTTTTCGACGCAGTCGCCGAAACGACTTTGCCATTTTTAAATTCTAACCGAACGTTTTGAATTAACTTTCCATACCGGTAAAGTGGCTGGTCAAACGAAATATTGCCTTGGGTTCCTCTCCAATCAGGGCTGGTGAAAATTTCAAAACTGGGGATGTTTCTGCCGCCTCCACCCACCCATTTTCGTTTTTTTCCTAAACTCATCCATAAATCAGTACCACGAGCTTCAAGATGAATTCGAGTTATCGGCAAATGATTCAAAGCAGTCTTTATTCTTTTTTGTTCCAAAGAAATCTTTTTCCATTCCGCTACTGGGTTTTCCTTATCCAAGAAACAGGCATCAATAATCTGTTCCCAATATTTCTCCAAACTTAAGTTTGCTTCTTTTGCCATTGCCATGGTTCCATAAAGAGCTAAAGTCCAGGTGAATTTTCCTGAATATTCTTTATCAGACATCCATGAACGAGCTTTCTTTTGTGCTTCCTGATTCTTAATGATTTTTTCTGCGGGAATATGTTGTAGTTCGTGAAGATCATGATCTGCCAAAATTCCAATCGAATGATCAATTAAATCCACTCGAGCCTTAATAAATTTTTTGGGGAAAAAAGTTAATTGGTCATCATTGGCTAACTCATAAAACAGTGGATCAATTCCAGTCGGCAACAACCGAACCACAGGATGACCGCCAGCTTTTAAAATTGCCTTATAAAGAGATAGTAATAATGGTTTAGCTACATCTGGCACCAAACATTGAACCACTTCATTAGGCTTAATTCCTTTTCCAGAATTAAGGGCAAAATTAACCAGCACATCAGCATATCGATCAAGAATGATCTGAGAAGGACTATACATTATTCTGGGCCTGTTCCGCCGTCTCCACACCGTAAGCAGCCAACTCTTGATTACATACCGGACAATGAGTCACTGCCACTGCCTGCTTGTATTTGGTGAACTCTACTTCGTAACTATCAATTGATTGTTTTGTTTGGCAACTTGGGCAAAAAAAATCCATCGACTAAATTTCCTAATGTAATGCAATATAAAGCGCAATTTCTAATAAAATCATGAGTACCGTCAAAATGAATGTCTTCGCCAAATCTTGGCGAATATATAAAGGGTCATAATCATAAAGAGCTAAAGTATCCACTTTGGCTGGCAAAGTTCGGGATTTTGCAGTTTGAGTCGATTCAGAAGATTTTGTTTCGACTCCACTAAAACTTCTCGATGCCGGGAAAGCATAGTGATATGTCGCTCTCATTTTCTGTTTCTTAGTTCGTTTCTTTGCCATACCCCAAATCTTATCACATAAAAATCATGTAAAATACGATCTATGAGTCTTACTATCATCCTGTCAGTTTACTCTGGCATCCTTACCTTATGGATCATCATATTAACTGCGCTCATTGCCAAAGAAAAGCAAATTCTGCAGGATTTATCCAAAGGGGTTGTTAAAAAGGATTTAATTAGTGTCCTAAAACAACTAAATAGTTCACTCAAAATTGCCTCAAATAAAATTGAATTAGAAACAGAGCGAGTAACTAAGATTGAAAAGCAGCTAGAGCATCATTTTCAAAAGAGCGGTTTAGTGCGATTCAACCCTTTTTCTGACATGGGTGGAGATCAGAGCTTTTCTCTTTGCTTGCTCGA
>QKAA01000044.1 GCA_003247275.1 bacterium
GCCAATTCTTAAAGAAGTTCTTAGGCTATATCTTGATCCATTAAAAACATCAACCATCGACACCCTCATTCTTGGTTGCACCCACTATCCACTCATTGCCAAACACATCACAAAACACCTTCCCGGAATCTCTCTCATCAATCCTGGCAAATCGACCGCCCACAGCCTAAAAAAACTACTTGATGATCAAAAACTGACTAATCAATCAGATAAAAAGCCTCATCACAAATATTTCGTGACTGACTATAACGAGAACTTTGAAACCACCGCCAAACTTTTTCTTAACCAACAAATAAAAATTGAAAAAATTAGCCTCTAAACTTCAAGTTTTTCACTTCAGGAAATTTGGCTCGATACGCCTTCATGATTATTTTGGCCGAATCCTCAATCGACAGAAAAGTAGTATTAATCGTTAAATCGTAATATTTAGTCGTCGAAATCCGTTTTCCCATATATTCTTTTACAAACCTGGAACGTTCTGCTGAAACCTCTTTGATAATGTCTCGAGCCTTTTTCCAATCGACTCCCTCATATTCGACCGCTCGTGCCACTCTCACTCTATACGGCGCCACCACTCGAACCCGCAAGGCATACATCTGTGGCACAATAAAATTTGCTCCTCTGCCCATCAAGACTGAGCTACCTTTTTGTGCCAATCTCAAAACCACCTGACATAAACTCCGAAAATAAACCTCATCAGACACATAGTCAGGATCAAACAAATTATTAACGAAATCGAACACGCCAGAACGGCCCTTCTCATCCACCTGCTCCAACGTTTTCGTTGGCAGCTTCATCTGCTCACTTACCTTATGAATCAGCTGCTTATCATACAGTTTGAAATCCAGCTTCTTGGCCAAATATTTACCGATTGGTTTACCACCACTTCCTGGCTGTCGCGAAATTGTAATTATGGGACGAAATACTGCCTGCTTCTTCAATCGAGCCTCAATCGATTCAACGACTCTTTCCTTGTTCAACAAATCTGCAACTATTAGTTCTTCTATCATAGTTACAAGTAATCTACCCCAAAAATAATAGTAATTCAATACACACTAAATATTTATTTTCCTACCTCAAGAAAAACTCAACACCGAAAATAAAAATATTAAACCAACTGGTGAGTCGCCTGGGAATCGAACCCAGAACCTATTGCTTAAGAGGCAATTGCTCTAACCGATTGAGCTAGCGACCCATAATTTATTTGTGCCCTTGGAGGGAATCGAACCCCCATTAACGGTTCCGAAGACCGCAGTTCTATCCATTAAACTACAAGGGCTTCCGTTGCAGAATATATCCTGCAGCCACCAATTGTACCAAATCACCCCCCCTAATTACCATCAAGAGCTTTCTCGAGAGCCTTTAATTGTGCTGTTGGCTGGTTTTCTGAATCAAGCAATGAGAACTCTTCAAATGGACCATTAGACCCTCTCAGCAAGAAAACAGTGACCGCTTTAATTCGAGGATTATCCTCAAGCATTTTGACAAACTGAGCATAATTTCTATTCAATGTCCACGTAGATTTCCCGCCCGATTTCCACCCAGTCTCTGTGATATAGACATCAAAATCTCTCCCCGATAGTTGTTCCAAATGAGTAAGTTCCCATTCATAACCTCGAAGACTATTCTTTCCCGTGTCATATGCTGATCCAGAAAAACCCGGGTTGGGGTATGAATGAGATGTCCATGCGTCAATCACTTCAAACAGTTGAGGTTCTGTCTCATACATCTTATCGATATACCGAAAACTCTCCATGGTCGTCTCAGCGTTAGGGGCATCTGCATCTAGTCCTGCCGGTAAAACAATATATGACACCGGCTCTGTTTTAAGCCACTGCGCCGCAAACAAAGCCAACTCAGCATAATCTTCAGGATTTACCTCACCGCCCCACTCAACTGCATGATTTGGCTCGTTAAATAACACCACAATCCGCTCATTTAGCCCCGATAATGAACTCATAAAATGTGCTGCCTCTACAATGTCTTTCCTTGAGGGAATTGTCCAAACTCCGTCTTTAAATTCCGTTACCCATCGAATAATTGGCCTTACATTAGCCGCCTGTGCCTCGCGAAAAAAATTCTCCCATACGTTTCGGCGCCGATCATAGATTGACCAAGGGACTGTCACATACAGTGGTTCATCACTTAATCGATACGTTTCTGCCAAAGACAACTCAAATGGATCTAACAAATGAAAACCAATTGGCACATTAGCTGCCTGCGCCTGTAGGGGACTAACAAGCAACACCACCAAAAATGATAGAATGCCGAGCAGATACTTCATCACCACAACTGTATCATACTAATACTAACTTGTAGCTCCAATATGAGCGTGATAGTTTATGCATATGTATATGATTCCCAAAAGGATATTTATTATCGCGGGTTGGCTCATCAGCGCCGTCATTGCTGTTTCCGTTAGCATCTCTACTACCTATTTCCTTCGTAAAACCCAAATCTTAGCTCCAGCCCAAAATCACCAAATGGCTCCCGTTGATCAAGCCTACGCCTCTATTTTAGGAATTTTCACTTCAAACGAAGTCGGATTAGAATCAGCCGACGCTCGACCCATATTACTGTCAAACTTTCTTGAAAAACACAATTCGCCGCTTACCCCATACGATTATTGGGGCAATTATCTCACCCAACTAGCCGATCAATATCAACTCGACTATCGCTTGTTACCCTCCATCGCCATGCAAGAATCAAACCTTTGTAAAGTTATTCCTAGCGATTCGTACAACTGTTTAGGCTTAGGAGTTCATTCCAGAGGCACCTGGGGATTCAAAAATTTTGAAGAAAACTTTGATGCCGCCGCTCGCGTTCTTAAAAAAGAATATATCGATAAGGGCTATGTCACCCCCGAGCAGATTCAAACCAAATATACCCCTAGCTCCAATGGTTCATGGCAATTTGCCGTTAACCATTTCATGGAAAAAATCGCTAATAACGAATAAGTCCATATAATATTTTATTTGGACAAGTTCTATTTCCCCATTTAAAACCCACATCTTTTCCCCATCCAACACCTTAAATCGAACAAACAATCACTCACAAATTTTGCCGCAAAAAACATCATAAAAAATCATACTCTTGACAATCTTATAATAATATGTAAAATGCACCATAGATCCAATGGTTTCCCTCGCCGGGGTTACTATTGGATTCTTTTTTTGCCAAAAATTGCCTTTCGATAGATTGTGTACCTCATAAAAATAAAGTAGTTTTTAATTTTTTGCTTTGCTACAATATCCCCGAATTAAGCCAGAGTGGTGAAATGGTAGACACGCACGCTTTAGGAGCGTGTATCCGAAAGGATGTGGAGGTTCAAGTCCTCTCTCTGGCACAAAGAAATCTGCACCTGTCTGATTTCC
>QKAA01000089.1 GCA_003247275.1 bacterium
CGGGGGACGAACCTTGGCGAATGCAGGAACGGTGAATAATCAATTGGCAAATTGTTTCGTATTACCCTTTCCAGATGATATTGAAGGAATTTTTGAGGTAGTTAAAGAGTCCTCAATTTTAAAGAAAAATGGCGGTGGAGTGGGATTTTCATTTAAAGATATTCGACCAAAAGGGGACTTAGTATCCACTACCTCTGGTAGAGCTTGTGGTCCAGTGGCTTTAATGTCGATTTTAAACGATGCGTCAGATATTTTTGTCCAGGCTGGCGGGCGCCGATCAGGCAATATGGTGACGTTGCCGGTGTCTCACCCAGATGTATTTGAGTTTATTAGTTGTAAAGAATCAGGAACAAATTTGCCTCACATCAATTATTCGCTGGCGGTGACCGATGCATTTATGCGGGCAGTGGAGGCAGATGAGGATTGGGATTTGGTTAATCCGCATACAGGTGAAGTGGAACATGCAGTTCGAGCTAGGTCAATTTTAGAGCAAGCGGCCCGATTAGCCTGGAAAAACGGTGATCCGGGCATTATTTTTGTGGATACGATCAATAAAGACAATCCAACACCTCACGTGGGACCGTTAGATACGGTTAATTTGTGTGGGGAGCAGCCGTTGCTGTCTTATGAGGCCTGTAACTTGGGATCGATAAATATCGCAGCACATTTAAAGTCGAAAAAAGGTCGATTAAGTACCATGGGCGATTTTGAGATTGATTGGGAGAGTTTAAAAGAAACGGTGCGGGTGGGAGTACGAATGTTGGATAACGTGGTGTCGGTGTGTACTTATCCGGTGGATAAAATTGATAAGGTGGTCAAGTCGAATCGGAAAATTGGTCTGGGAGTGATGGGTTGGGCGGATGCATTGTTACGGGTAGGTTTATCCTATGGCTCGGCAGAATCGTTAACTTTGGCCCGAAAAGTGATGAAGACGATTCAAGAAACAGCTCATGAAACGAGTGCTTCTCTTGGCGAAGAGAAGGGGAGTTTTCCCAATTTTAAAGGGAGTTTATGGGAAAAACGAGGTTATACCCATTTTCGGAATGCAACCACAACAACAATTGCCCCGACTGGCTCGATTAGTATGACGGCAGGCTGTTCGTATGGGATCGAACCGTTGTTTGCCTTAGCTTTTTATAAAAAAGTGATGGGCAATTATGAGTTACCAGAGTTAAATCGAGATTTAGTTTTGGCCTTGAAGCGGTATAACGGGGTCTATAGCCAAGAACTGATTGATGCGGTGGCGGCAGAGGGTTCAATTCAGAATTTAGAGATGGTACCAGATTCAATTCGCGAGGTATTCGTAACAGCGATGGACATTGCCCCCGAGGAACATGTGTTAATGCAGGCGGCGTTTCAGAAATATACGGATAATGCGGTAAGTAAAACGGTTAATTTGTCTGCTTCAGCCTCAGTGGATGAGGTGATGGAGATTTATCAGTTGGCCTGGAGACAGAAGTGTAAGGGGATTACGGTTTATCGAGATAAATCCAGATCAGAGCAGGTTCTTAACGTGGGCACAAAACGAAAGAAGCAGGAGGAGCGGATTCCCTCGAGTGCGCTTAGTAAATCGAGCCAAGTACGTGAGAGTTTTAAGGTGGAGAAAAAACAAGTACATCACTCCTCAAGTACGAGTCGTGCTGATAAGGAGATTTGCCCTGATTGTGGAGCTGTTTTACAGCTAGTTGAAGGGTGTGCTAGTTGCCAGAGTTGTGGTTACTCTCGATGTAGTGTGTAATTTTTGTTCTTTGTTTATCTCCTTACTTTTGTCACCAAAAGTAACAAAAGTGTTTTTCATACGATTTTCTAACTCAGGATTAAAACATGATTGCTTCGTATTCTTCACAGGAACTCCTGTCAGGCATAGCTTGACAGTCAAACACCCTGTGATCTTTGAGTAGAACTCATCAATCATATCTTGAGGTGAAAATCTCAAATGAAAAAGATATATTGTTCTGTTTTAATAACACGGTAGGGTCAAATAGTGTATTATGGTGATATATGAGACAAAACGATAGTTTTTTGAGATTACCGGTGATGATTTTGTTGGCGGTGGTGATCTGGACAGCTCTTCGGTTTGAACAATTGCCATTAATTATGACGACTCATTGGGATTTTGTGGGCCAGGCGAACGGATTTATGGAAAAAACAACGGGAGCATTCGTGGTTCCTCTGGTGATGGTGTTATTGTGGGCATTATGGGAATTATTACCCGCTATGGATCGCCGACATTGTTCTTCGAGGAATTTTTTGAAAGCTTATTGGAGCATGGGATCGATGATGTTGCTTATCTTGGGGGGGTTGCAGTGGGGGGTGGTCCAGGCTAATTTAGATGTTGATTTTCCCTTAGTGCGTTTTTTGGGTTGGTTGTTTGTGTTAATTATGGCCTGGATGGGAAGGATGCTGTATCTGGTACCGCGAAACCCCATTTTGGGCATACGCACGCCTTGGAGCTTGGCTAGTAGTCGAGTATGGCGATTAACTCACCTGGAGGCGGCTCGAGGTTTGCGGGGAGGGGCATTACTATCGATTTTGTTTCAAGTGTTATTGCCATCACCGTGGAATTTAGCGGCAACCTTGGTGGTATTTGTGGCGATCTTGTTGTGGGGAGCAGTTTTATCTTTTCTCTTGAGAGACTAAGCACTAGCAGTAGTGTTGTTTTGACTTAATAACTCTAGCTGTAGCGTTTTGATACAGTAAGTGAGGGTTGAGGGACCATGTTTTGATGCTGTAGCTTGGAGAGTATGAGTACGGTTTTGTTGGGAAGCATGGAACGGCGGTTGTTGCCAGTACAGAAGGCGATAGCTGATTATGATGTGGCCCGCCCTCTGGGGGAAGCGGTCAGAGGAATTCAGGGGGTTGCTGGTGCATTTAGGATTGCTATGGACGAGGCAGAGGAGCTACGTGAGGTTAGGCGACAATATGACGGGATTCCATTGGAAAAGTTGAATGGTCAACGCGTTGAGGTGAGTAAGGAATTGGGTGATTTGACTTTCGGGGTGGCTTTGGCGTTAGGGATGTTATCGATAGAACAAATGAGTCAAAAGCAGAGGAATACATTGTTGTATTGGACAAATTTTATTAAAGATACGGAACTAACCTACAATCTGGACGCTGTAGCCTCAGGCATAGAGGTAAACAGGATGAAAAACGTTGTTAATAATCCAACTTGGGCTTATGCTGATTACCACCCTTTGGACAATCCAGTCCAGGCAGTGGATCGGCACGATGATGTGCGACGAGGTTTACGAGTGATTCGAGATATGGATCCACAAGGGGTGTTAGTTGAGGAAAATTTGGCTTATGCAGTTGATTATATGGGGTATCGACAACAAGTGCTTGTCGATAATCCTGTGTTAGCAACGGCTTTTTTGCGACAGGTAGCAATTAGTCAAACCTTACGGTAGGATGATGACGGGAGAAATATGACAAAAAAACATGGAACACTGACAGTTGTTTATGGGCCGATGTTCTCGGGTAAAACAAGTTTGCTGATTAATGTTTGCGCTCAAGATGGAAGTGTGGTGGCATTTAAGCCGACAATTGATACTAGGTATAGTGATCAAGCGGTGTTGGTGAGCCATAATCGAGTTGAGGTGCCAGCAGAGTTGATTGCAGCAGATAAGCCTGAAGTGATTCTGACGATATTGAAGAAAAAAAAATATGCCAAGATTTCTCATGTAGTCATTGATGAGGTTAATTTTTTTGCTCAGTCGTTGGTGGAAGTGGTTGAAACGTTAATCCAGAGGGGAATCCATGTGACGGTGGGAGGATTAATGCTTGATTCGGAACAACAGGATTTTGGGCCGACTCGAGCGTTGGCGAATAAAGCTGATATTGTGACGCGGTTGTTTTCTCGATGTGATAAGCCAGGATGTACTCGACCGGCAGAGTTTTCTTATGCTCGGAAGATAAAAAAGGAACAGATCGTGGTAGGGGCAACTGATTTATACGGGGCTGCCTGCGATGATCATTACGATGAGTTGCGAGCCAGAAAACAGCCGAAGGGCTTGTTAATCAGTTTTGAGGGGGGAGAAGGAGGCGGTAAGTCGGTCCAGATTAAGCGTTTACGTGATCGGTTGTATCAAGAATTTGGTTGGGAATCGGTTGTCTTGAGGGAACCAGGCGGGACAGTGATTTCAGAGCAGATCCGTCAGGTGTTACTTAGTCCAGATAATGTGGGGATGGCGTATACCACTGAAGTTTTGTTGTTCCAGGCAGCCAGAGCTCAAATTTATCGAGAAATCGTGCTGCCGTCACTTGAGGCAGGAAAAGTGGTGTTATTTGACCGAACTCGAGATAGTAGTGTGGTCTACCAGGGAATGGTCCGAGGCTTTGGTATGAATTTAGTTGAGCAATTAAATGATATTTCTACTAAAAACACTAAGCCACATTTAACTTTTTTGTTGGATGTGCCAGTGAAGTTGGGTTTGGCTAGGAGAAATGGGTCGGGCAAAATCGATAGGTTAGATATGGAGAAGAAGGATTTTCATGAGAAAGTGCGACAGGCGTATTTAACTTTAGCTCGAGAAGACAAGACCGGAAGGTGGAAAGTGATTGATGCATCGCGTACAATAGAGAAAATTGAGGAGGATATATGGAAAGTGGTGAAGGCCAAGGTGGGCCAAAAGTAATAGATTTTACAAATAATGCATTTGTTAAAGCGGCGGTGGAAGATGGTGGACAGGTTGTGGGGATCGCAAATGAGGATGGATCAAATCCTCGTCAAGTTTTTGATGGTTCAGTTGGAATTCCGGTTGAGATGCCACAAAAACCAGTTAGGGATGAAAATGATCCAGGCGTGCTGAAGGCGGTTAGAGATCATGATGCGGCAAAAAAGGCAGCCCAAACTCGAAGGATAAATCAGGAAGCTAGAGAACATGCGGCTCAATTTCCAGATGAGGATTAAGATAACGTCTTATAGTTAATTTATTATTTGCAATAATCTTTCACAATAATTTTGTCCTATAACATATTGACAAGTGTGGTTTTGGCATGTATACTGCCAAGCAATTAATAGAAATCCTTAATTAGTACCAGATAACAAGACCGTTAAAAGGACTTTTTTAGGATTAAATGTTACGTTTAAGTTATAAAAATAGTGGAGGACAGGCCACAATGAAAAATTTAGCTGTTAGCTTACTTTTAGGTAGTTTAGTTGCTTTAGCTGCTACCCCCGTGTATGCAACTGAAGAGTGTGAGACAACTACCAATTCTTATGGTCAAACATCCACGACCTGTAAAGTTTTGGGTGAGACCACAACTGTTACTCACGAAGTGGTTAATTCTGGTATTGGTGATTTCTCTTTTTGGACTGCGGCTGAAATTTTGACTATGGTTGCTGTAGCTGTGTTTGGTTTTGCCAAGCTAGCTGAGCGAACCTATTGGTTCGATTAAGAACATTTACAAATCTGCTACGTATCATTGGTAGCAGAATGCTGTTTGTCAGTTGGGCAGGCTGGCAAGCGGCATCCTGCCACCAGACTCAAACCCCAAACAGAATTGCCCTCTACTGGTGACATGGGGAACTTTAAAAACTAACGTTGAGTTTTTGATACGTGGGATATTTTCCAAGTTTTATTGTTTTAGTGGTTTAGTGTCGTTTGACTCATATGTTTTATGGGGGAGTGACATTTTTTCGTGCGCACTAATATTTATCCTATAATCTTGACAAATGATAAAATATAGGGTAGTATACTAGAGTAAGAATATGAAAAATATTACTGCCAATAATAATTGATTTTCCCAACGAGTGTCTTTTCGGATCTTTGCGCCCAGTTGTTTTGCTGGAGGCAGGGATCTGCAAAGACAGCAGAAAGTCTAGCGAATTTGCTTTGCTAGAAATAATGAAGTCAATGCAGAGTCAGAAAGCCGCAAGGCAATTTGACAACTTTAACAGATGCGGTGAATCAATAGCTTGATTTACCAGTGAGACAAATAGCCCTTATTAAGGCATATAGTTTCTAGTCTGTTAGAGGCACATTAAAAGCGATGTTTGCACAATAAACCTTTAAAGATGGTTATTTATCTTTGGGTGGTGCCATTTTGGAGAGATGCCAGTTGATATCTCTTTGAAATGGCATCACTCGAGTGATGACTATTGATAAAGGAGGTGTTCAATGAACACCAAAAGTATTTTTCGTATTTTGTTTGTCGTGATTTTCGCGACCGCCGCTTTTTTTGCGGTGATCAACCCCGTTTCCGCTCAGGCTCCTGATCCGGAAGCTGAGCCTAACGCTTGGACAGCTAGCGTCTGCTCAGGTGAAGCAGCAATTGTTGTTCAGGGTCGTGATGAGGCTGGTGATGGTGTAACAGTAGCCTTCAATGATCCTTCTGGTTGTGACGAAACCGTCGCATCTTTAGGTTGGTTTGTTGTTGAACCATGGGACGAAAGCGTTAATATGAATCCTGATGCTGGCTGCCTTGCAGCAAGCTGGGAAGAAGTTGGCGTTTTTTCTCAGGCCACTGGTTGGCAGAACGGTTCCGCGTGGCGCGTTCGTGAGAGTGATTTTGATCATCCGTTGGTCGTTGCTTGCTCGGAAGTATCCAGCAGTGATGAACTCGGACTCAATCCGAACGAACGGCAAGTTGAACTCGCGCGCCAAGATTGGGTTGTAGCACGAGCAATCGAGCTACTTGGAAGTCACGATATGACTCCTGCCCAGTATTGTGAGCAGTATGACGAGCCACTTGCTGACTATCTTTGTGGGCTGTCTGCTTTTACTAGCGCTGAGAATGTTGCTGAAGAGGAAGTTGTTGCTCCCGAAGAGCCTGCTGTTGAAGAAACGGCCGTCGTTGAACCAACTGAAGAACCAGTTGCCGAAGAACCAGAAGTAGTTGTTACTCCTGATCCACGTATTGATGCCTTGATAGAGCAGGTTTCTGGTTTGACAACCATTGTCAACGGGATTGTTTCTGAGCAACGGCAACAACAGTTGGAAGAAGATGCTGCCTGGGATCCGGGCCCTTTTTTCTTCAAGAATTGGGGCTGGTTTTTGATCCCATTGATTCTGGGGATCTTATTATGGATCTTTGGTGGTCTGATTCCGGTTGTAAGAGGTTTCGCTCCTATAGTTGGAGTGGTTTTGACAATTGGTTCAATTATTGTTTACATACTTGTCTGGCTTTTGTAGCAGATGAGAATCCCTTACCTGGGGATACAAGACAGCCACGCCATTGGCTGCAAGTCGGTAAGACAGGGTCAATCGCAAGGTTGGATTCTGCCGACATTGGCAAAAACTTTTTCGTGCAAAACATCGCATAACCCCTACCTTCTCTATTACTTGAAACCATTTGGTTTCGTTTGTCGTAAGACAAAAAAGTAATAGAAAGGTAGGGTGTAGTTTAGTGATCATCAAATTTCGATTGGTGGTTAGCAAACTATGAAATTAACAAACAAACAAAAACAACTATTACAACGCTTTAATCAGCCGGATACTCATCTGGTGATTTCGCGATTTCCTAAAGAAGATAGACTTTATGATGGGGTGGCAACATATACCCAAGATATTGTGACTCGATTTGCCAAGAAATACGATGATCGGTTTGTGGTTTTGGCTGAAAAAGTTGATGATCAGGTGATTGAACAAGTTGATGAAAATATATTGGTCATTCGGGCATTTGATGAACACCGATTTCATTTATTTCCTCAAATTTTAACCTGGTTGATTGTCTTTTCTCAAATCAATCGCGTGTATGTTCATTCGGAATTTTGTGCTTCTGGTGGGCCAGTATTACGATTTTTGGTAGTACCATTTGTCGGCCTAATTCGTTTATTTGGAAAAAAGATTACTTTTTATGCTCATAACGTGGTAAAAAATTTGGATGGATTTGAAGGCCACTTGGGCCAAGATCCATGGAAATTAAAATTATTTGGATTGGGATATCGGTGGTATTTTAGATTGCTATCATTGTTGGTGTCGCAGTTTGTGGTGTTAGAACCTTCAATTAGACAACGATTACAAGATTTAGTTGGCAATAAACCGGTTTTAGTTGAACCACACTGGATTGCACCAGTGAGAACTAGATTAACTAAGGATCAGGCTAGAGCCAAATTGGGTATTTCTTTGACCAAACGAGTGGTAGTGAGTTTTGGATTTGTGACTCATTACAAGGGTGCTGATTTTATGGCTCGGTTTGCGAAGTGGTTATCTGGCCAAGAAAAAACAAAGCGGACCATGGTGGTTTTGGCTGGTGGAGAGTCATATTCGTTGAAAAACAAAGCTTATTATCAGGACTATTATCAACAGATTAAACAAACTGCCTCAGATTGTGCTCAGTTAACTTTAACTGGTTTTTTGAGTGAGAAAGAGGTGGGTTTATGGTTGACTGCAGCTGATGTGGTAGTGCTGCCGTATCGTAATTTGATGGGAGGTTCGGGAGCGTTACAACAAGCGTTGCGTTTCGGGAAGCCAGTATTATTTAGTCGACCGATTGCTGTCGGCTTGGGAATTGATGAAAAGAAATTAACTTTTGCTCATCAATTCAAATCATTACAACTGACATTGAACGCGTTTTTTGAAGATAAAACTTTTGCCAAAAAAGTGTGTCAATTTAGTAGTGATTATGCGGGGCGGTTAGGAGTTAAATCTCTGCTGCCAAAACATTATCGAGAGGTTTATGCTGGAATGAGTGAGAAAGAAGTAGTGGGGCGCCATGAAACGATTTTTTTCCAGCCGGTTCAAGTTTAACCCTGATGTGGTGAGTGTAGGTCTACTGTTAGTGATAACGGCGGGGTTGTTTTGGCGATCATACGTACAGGGTACGTTTTTAATGGGTTGGGATAGTGTTATGAGCGAATTTAATTTAGGACTGGCTTTTCAGCGATCATTTACTGGGATTTGGCAAGCATTTCAGGGGGTAGGTTTGCAAGGTGGACACGGATATGTGACGGATTTAGTGAGATTGCCATGGCTATGGTTGCTTACACTCTTGCTTCCTTTGTCATTAGTGCGCTACATGATGGTGTATTTGATGTGGTTGTTGGGGATTGTAGGAGCGTTTGTGTTAATTCGTAGATTAGTAAAGCAACCCATGATCGGCTTGGTGGGAGCGCTGATTTATGGTCTACATCCATTTACGATTCAAAACTTTTTTGTGATTCATGATGCGTTTGGTTGGTTATTTATGAGTTTGCCTTGGAGCGTATGGTTACTTTTGTCTATTTTGGATAAACCAACAAAGAAAAAGTGGTTGTTATGGATTGGATTGCAGTTTGCGGCTTCGTTTATTGGATTTATTCCGCCAGCTTTTGTTGGATATGGTTTGTTTCTTGCTGCTGTGGGATTGGCATCAAAGAAGTGGAAACGAGGTTTAGTGGCCTTAGTGTTGATGGGTGTAGCTAATGCTTATTGGCTACTGCCATTTGGTTATTACACCATGACAGGATCAAATACCTATGTTGTTTCTAAGTTAAATCAGATAACTACAGAACATAACGCTTTGATTAGCCAATCCTATGGTGGACTCACAAACTTACTTTTGGGTAAGGGATTTTACTTTGAGTCATTAGATTGGATGCAGACCGAGACAAGACCAATTTTAGGTTTTTGGATTGAGTGGTGGAATAGAGCGGAAGTGAAAGCGGGGCTACTAGTGTTGGCCTTAACTGCTCTCTTTGGTTTGGTTCTAGGAAAATACAAGTATAAAAAGAGTTTAGTGGCGGCCTTTGGGATTGTGCTGATCATTTTAATGCTGCCGAGTTTATTTCAATATATGCCTTTGTTGGGGCAGGCCTTTAGAATTCCATTTACGAAATTGGGTTTTGAGTATGTACTTCTTTTTAGTCTCTTTGGGTCGTTAGGGCTTGATTTTTTGTATAGAAAGTTTTTGCGATTGAGAAAGGTGATGTTGGTGGTCGGGGCAATAATCGTAGCGTTAATCGCTTGGCCTCTTGTAAATGGAAAATTCTTTTATGACAAAATGAGAGTGACTGTTCCTGATGAGTATTTCCAAGTAATGGATTATTTGAAACAGAAGGATGTATCTTCTCGAATTGCTGTGTTACCAGCGCAGTCTTATAACGGTTGGTATATCCAAAATTGGAATTATACGGGTTCTGGATTTTTATTTTATGGAGTTTCTCAACCTCTATTTGACCGTGCGTTTGATGTGTGGAGTCCTTACAATGAAACGTTTTATAACGAATTGTCGACGGCATTTTATTTATGCCCAGTAGCACCCGACGAGACACAACTTGTGTGGTGCGCAAATAATGTCAAACAAGTATTTGATAAATATCAGGTAAGTTTGGCTTTGTTGGACGAGAGTGTAATTCTGCCGGGGCAGAGTGAAGAGATTATTCGCTATGATTTGTGGAAGCGAATTTTAACGACGTTAGATCCGCAAGTTGATTTTGTTAGCGGAGTGTTGTCGGTGTATGCGGTAGGAGAAAATACGACATCGATTTCTGTTCCGAAGCAATATCAACAAATAAATGCAGATACAACCTATGGTCGATTTGATCCGTTTTATTTAACTGAGACGGCATACGTTGATGGAGGAGAAATAACTTACCTATTTGCTGGTATAACGAGGGAAAATATTAGTAAGCAGGTTAGTTATCCTCAAGATGAGCTAGTAACCATTGATGGTGAGCTCAGCACCAACGGTGGTACGGTTATTTTTCCAACTTTGACTGCCGGGGATGTGATTAGTGGAAGAATCAGGGTTAGTTTATCGGAGACATCGGTATTGGTGGAGTTGTTGCCATTCGGTGAATTAGTGGTGGGGGAGGAGCGATTTCCACTGTGGTTGGATCGAAAGATAGAAGTGCTGTTGCCAAATCCAGTTGAACAGGTTTGGGTGATGGTCAATGGTGAACGAGTGGAGGTATCTTTGGATGAACAGCGGGAATTGTGGGGAATTGAAATGGAGGTAGGAATGCCGTTGACGGTAGATGTGTTTGATGCAGATGGAGAGCCGATTGGTGTGGAGGGTTTACGAGAAGCGACTGCGACTAAATGTTCGGTGACTAAGTGGTGTATGCCGGTTAATTTGGGGGAATTCAAGTTAGGAGAATTAATTAGTGTGGTAACTGATCAGGATTATTGTGTGGGTCGTGAGGGAGAAACGTATAGTTGCCAACAGAAAACAGAAGGAACCATTGTGGATGAGCAAGGAAATTATTGGTTGGATGTGGTCTTAAATCAGCAAGATGAGGAGCTTGATCTACCTGTTGTTTCGGCTCATCAGCGGATTGCATCTTATGTATTTGACGCTTCTATGTGGGGTGAAATGAAAAATCGATATGATCTAGAAGGTACAGGTGAAGCACGTTGGGAGATGCCGGCAACAGCATATGAAGTAGGAAGCATGAAGTATGAAGCAAGTGAGCAGAATTGCGACGTGTTAGAGCGGGGAAGTGCAGATAAAAGTCAAGTTGAGACAGGAATTTTATATCAAGCTAATAATTATGGAGCTTACTGTGATAGTTGGTTTGTTGAGCCAATTACTAGTGAAGGAATAGTTCGATTAACTGGAGAAAATATAACTGGTCGAGGAATTAAATTCAGTGTATTTTCAGGGAAAGAAGATAGAACTATTTTGGAGCAGTTGTTGCCAAATGGAGGGGCATTTGATCAATCATTTGGTTTCTTAACTGGCTTAGACTTTGGTTCAACCATTAACCTCGAAACTAAGTCATTTGGATTTATTGATGGGGTTAATCGACTGGATTCAATTCAGTTTTATCCGGTGCCACTAACCTTTTTACAGAAAATTCAGATTACTGGGAGTGAGGGAGAGGTGGCCGCTAACCCATTAGTTGTTAGCCAGGTAAATAAGTGGGGTACGGGGGTGTACAAAGTTAAAATTCAAAGCTCAAATTACAAATTACAAATGGATGACGAAGGTCAAAGTGGTTTAGTGGTGTTGAATCAAGGTTACGACAAGGGCTGGGTGGCGTTTAAGGGGACAAAACAACTTGAGCATAGTAAGGTAAATGGGTGGGCCAATGGGTGGATGTTAGACGGTTCAAATGATGAAGAACAAATGACAACAGTGGTGATTATTTATTGGCCACAGCTATTGGAATGGGTAGGTTTAGGATTGCTACTAACTTGTGGTTTATATGGCGCGTATACAGTGAAAAAGTTATTTTTGCATAAAAAATAAAGAATACTTTTCCCTCTGGTAGATTGACAAGAGTGGGTAGTGCGTGATATAAAATGCATGATTGTTTTTCAAGTAATTTTTTAAGATTTCATATTAAACAGCGCAGGTTTTGCGGAATATTTTTCAAATTTTAATTTTTCATATCATGTTTTTTTGGTAATTAATTTAACAAATTGCATGTAGAGAGGAGACGGCACGGCTGCCGCTAAGAAAACTGCGGATGAAGCAGACAAACAAACAGTAAAGAAAGATGATGAAGC
>QKAA01000077.1 GCA_003247275.1 bacterium
CATGCGTTCGAGGAGATCGGCAATTTTGGTGTTTTGATCAGTGATGAGATTATCGTCCATTCAATTTTTCCTTTGTGTTATTCATTTATTGTTTTTGGTACTTGTTTACATGGAACATTTGGACCAACCGCATTGAGGACAGCTAACACAGCCGTCTTTAACTTGGGCGGCGGCACCGCATTCAGGGCAGACGGTTTTTTCAGCAGTACCAGGTTTGTTGTCGACATGGAGGTTGGTGGTGGATGATAATTTTGATTCTTTGCCTTTAACATTTAAGACTTGATCCATTTTGGAACCATCGCGGTAAATAGTGATGCCTTTGAGACCCAATTTCCAACCTGTCAAATAGGCTGTTTTAACATCATCAACGGTAGCATTGTAAGGAAAATTAATGGTTTTACTAACTGAATTATCGATCCATTTTTGCCAAGCAGCTTGAATTTTGATATGCCATTCAGGAGCAATGTTGTGGGTAGTAACAAACAGTTTTTTATCAGCTTTATCTAATTCTTTAATGCCAGCGACGTCTTCACCTGAGGCAAGTTTATCAACAATTTCTTTGGCGGTTTTGGAACCATATTTTTTGGTGATGAGGGAATCAAATTCTTGATCAGGAATAGTAAATTCCTTGGTGGGAGCGTTGGCTTTGCTATCTTCATTGAAAGAGCGTCTGACGGTGACTAAAGAAAAAACTGGTTCAATACCGGAACTGGTATCAGCGATTAATGAGGTGGTGCCAGTGGGGGCAATCATTAAAAGGGCACAGTTTCGATAATTTTCAGCTGAACCAGCGTAGATGGAATTATCAAAATTACCAAAGGTTCCACGCTCTTTGGCTAAATTGAGAGAGGCAACTTCAGCTTCTTTTCTAATAAATTTGGCTAATCTCTCGGATAATCTGACAGCTTCGACTGAGTTGTAAGGGATGCCAAGACGATAGAATAAATGAGCCAAACCCATGACGCCCAAACCAACGCGACGATTACCTTCTTTGACCATTTGGCGAATATCATCAAGGGCATAGGTGTTGACTTCGATCATGTCATCTAAAAAGCGGATACCTAAGTGAACTGAGGTTTTTAAATCATCCCAATCAATTTCCCACTGTTTATTTTTGCCGATTTTGAGATGGTTGGTGAGCACAATAGAGGTGAGGTTGCAGGATTCGTAGGGAAGCAGAGGAATTTCGCCGCAAGGGTTGGTGGCATCGATGGGACCAATAGCAGGAGTGGGGTTATCTTGTTGCATTCGATCGAGAAAAGCTAAACCAGGATCACCGGTAGCCCAAGCAGTTTCGGCAACGAGATCAAAGAGGCGACGAGCTTTTACCGAGCGAACGGTTTGGCCATTTCGAGGATTAATCAGTGCCCACATTTTATTTTGTTCAACAGCTTCTAAAAATTCATTGGTTACACCAACGGAAATATTGAAATTTTTGATCGTACCATCTTCGGTTTTTAGCTGAATAAATTCTTCAATATCGGGGTGGTCGACGTTTAGGATGGCAATATTGGCTCCTTGGCGTTTAGCTCCTTGAAGAATTTGAGATAGAGCAGCGGAATAGGCACGAATGAAATCAACAGGACCGGAAGCGGCTTTGGGGACATTTTTAACTTTATCGCCATGGGGACGAATTTTGCTGAAGTTAAAGCCAGTACCACCATTGTTTTTATGAATGACGGCAGCATCACCCAGTGTTTTAAATATAGATTGAATGTTGTCTTCAATGGGGAGAACAAAGCAGGAAGATAATTGACCGGTGCCGCCGGGATTACCGGCTTCAAACATGGCTTTACCAGCGCAGACAAATTTCCAATTGGTCATGCGTTCGTAAAATTTTTCTGACCAATAGGAAAAGGCCTCGCCGTTTAGGGGCTTACCCTTGTCATCGTGGGAGACAAATTGGACTTCAGCTTTGGCCATGTGCTTGGCAACCCGGACAAACATTTCTGCTGGCGTTTCGGTGGGTTTACCTTTCATGTCAGTCATTAAGTAACGCTTTTGCATGACGGTTTTGGCAATATCAGTAAGTTTGGGATTTTTTAATTTCATACAGTTTTTGTTTTTATCTATTGATCTTTAGATTAATGATTTAGCTATCGCATTTGGCGTAACCGCAGGAAGGGCAATGCATGCAACCCTCTGATAATACCAGGATTGAATTACAATCGGGACAGAGCTCTTCTTTGTTTTGGTGAAGCTCTTTTTGAAGTGGTTTGCCGGTAATACCAACATCTGAGGCAAATGGTTCACTTTGGGTTTTTTGGTCTCGAGTTTGTTTGGTTTCTAGAACAACTTGTTCGCGAGAACCAGTAACATAGACTGTCATACCTTTTAGACCTTGTTTCCAACCCTCAAGGTAGGCTTTTTTAACATCCTCGGTGGTGGCAGTTTCGGGGAAATTAACTGTTTTGCTGATAGCGTTGTCGGTGAAGGTTTGGAGAGCTGATTGCATAGCTACATGCTCTTTAACAGCCACGTCTGATGAAACGACAAAGACATCTTTGATTTCTTTGGGAACATCGGGAATATCTTGGCAGCTGCCTTTGAGGCGAATTTGCTCAAAGATTTGATCTCTGCGTTTCTTTGGTAATCCGGCGCGTTTAAGGGCGTCGGAGAAGGTTTTGCTTTCGTAATACAACTCATTCCAGCCATTATTTTTGGTTTCTTCAGCGCCTTCATGAGTCTTCATGATGTAAGAAAGGGCGAAAACTGGCTCACAGCCATAACCTTCTAGGCCGGTAATGGTAGCAATGGCTCCTGTCGGTTGAATGGTGGTTTGACAACTATTGCGAATACCGTGTTTTTTGAGTTGAACGACGATATCTTTCCAATCGAGCTGAGGTTGATTGAAGTTGAGTTTGCCGTAATTCTTTTGTTTGGGAGGGGTCCAGTTGTGGTGAGTAGGAATGGTTTTGCCCCAAAAATTAGTAGTTTCTTTAGAGTAATCGTAAATAGAACCGACGATGCCGGGGAAAGAACCGCGTTCCCGGGCAAGTTGGATGGAGGAACGCATGGATTCGTAGCGAATAAATTCCATGATTTGACTGGCGAGAGCTACACCCTCTTTAGAGCCATAGCGAATCCCCAATTTGTAGTAAAGATCGGCTAGACCCATGATGGAGATACCGATGCGACGATTTTTTTGAGCGGCTTCTTTGAGTTCAGGAATGGCGGGAACGTAGTTATTGGCCTCGACGACGTCATCCAGCCAACGGACGGTCCAAACCACGGTTTCTTGTAGCTTCTTCCAATCGACTCCAGCTGAAAAAACCTCACCTTTTTTGGGTTCAAAAGCGTGTTCACTTAAGTTGATGGAGGCCATACAACAGTTTTCATAAGGGCCCAACCATTGTTCGCCGCAAGGGTTAGTGGCTTCTAAGTAATACTGGTTGGGGACAGGATTATCTCGATTGGCGGCATCGATAAAGAGGACGCCTGGTTCGCCATTATGGTGAGCATGCTCAACAATTTGGTTAAATAAGTCGCGAGCTTTGACGGTTTTCCAGACTTCTTTATTACGAGGATTGATTAAATCAAAGGGTTTGTCTTGTTCAACGGCACGCATAAAATCATCGCTAATGGCGACAGAAATGTTAAAGTGTTCAATGACTCCTTCTTGCTCCTTACATTTAATGAAATCTTCAATGTCGGGATGCCAGACAGGTAAAACTGCCATACAAGCACTGCGGCGACCACCACCTTGGCCGATAATCCAAAAGGCGGTATCAAAAACTTTAATGAAAGAGACGGCGCCAGTAGCTTTACCGCGGCCAGCGACATCGCCTTTGGGGCGAATATGGCCGAAGGAAAAACCAACACCACCACCACTTTGAAGAACAAGTACGGCCTTACGGAGAATGGAGAAAATGCCATTTTCAGTTTTGCCGATGTCGTCTTCTAGGGGAAGAACAAAACAGTTGGCCAGTTGACCGGTGCCGGCGCCAGCATTAGCCAACGTTCTGCCGTTGGGCATAAAACGGAAATCTTCTAATAATTCCATGAATTTGGCTTCGACTTGTTCGGGGGTAATACCATCACGAAAATGGTTTTCGGCTTGAGAGACGATTTGAGCAGAGCGAGATAGGATATCTTTGGGGGATTCAACTGGCTCGTTTTTTTCGTTTCTTAGAGCATAGCGCTTGATCATGATGTCACGGGCGTTGTCGGGTAGGGTTTTCATAGAAGATGTTTTAATTCCTTTTTTAAAAGTGGTTTTTTTAGGGAAGTAATTGATCAATTTCTTTTTTAAAGTCTTCTAGACTGACGAAGTCTCGGTAGACGCTGGCGAAGAGGAGATAACCTAAGGGATCAAGTTTTTTGAGACGACGGATGACGAGGTTGCCTATTTCCCAAGACTTGACGGTGGTAGCTGATTTAAGACGGAGCTTTGCCTCAACTTCATCGAGAATAGCATTAATGTCGGCGGTATCAATAGGTCGTTTCCAGGTAGCTTTGATGAGACCGCGTTTAATTTTTTCTCGATCAAATTCTTCAACTGAACCGTCTTTTTTGATAACTTTTAGATCAACTCCCTCGATGCGCTCATAGGTAGTGAAGCGTTTTTGACACTTATCGCATTGGCGGCGGCGGCGAATGGAGGTACTATCTTCAGCAATGCGCGATTCGAGGACATGGTGTTCTGGAGACTGACAATACGGACATTGCATAATTTTATTTTTTTATATTGTTTATAAATGTAATGGGACACTACTGGTAGTGTCCATATTAAGATTAAACCGCTACAGTTAGTGGGTCAAGCCAGTTTTACTAGATCTCACTATATCAATGTGCCCCTCTACCAGAGTAAATAAACGATTGTTGCAGTTTCTGAAGAGATGAAAAGTTTTCATTATTTAATATTTTTATTGATTTATAGTATTTTTTCACATTGTTTACAGATATCACATGGACCAACTTCAGTGGGTCCAGTATGGCAATGTTGACAATATCCGGTGTGATATTCCCATGATGTTTGAGTTTCTACTAAATTTTGTCCGGCAGTAAATCTCAAATCATTATCAAAGGAATTAAGGCTGATGAAGCCACAGGCTACTAATATTTGATCAAGATTGTTGCTATATGCTTGTATGAGCAAATCAGGATTTATCATTAATAAATCCTTTATTTGAGCTTTCGATAATTCTTGTTCCAGTTTTTCTATTGGAACGTTATTTATCTTATTAACGATTGATGTTGCTAGTCTTGCTGATTTGGCCTGTTGAAGAATAAGCTTCTGTTCCTGCTCATCAAAATAGTGTTGATAGTCTTCTGGAGAGGTAAGTTTCCAATCTGATTTTGTTTTTTCGATTACTTGTCCAATTATTTTGGAAAAAGCATCAGTCGTTGAAGTAAATTTCTGGGGAGAAAAAATAAAGGCTCTGGATCGAACTTCGTCAGCTGATGGATTATCTGTAAGAAGGAGAAGTGGTTTTTCTTCGTCAAAATATAACTTGTTTAAGATGGAGGCCTGTTCAGGTTTGGTTAAGACTAATTCAAGCCCGGTGGCATGAATGGTGCTGTCGTCGACTTTTTGAAAGAGATAGGCATAATCATAGGCTCCCTCATATTTTCCATCCTGACGAGCACTATAAGTAAAGGCATAGGAACCAACTGGCATTTGCTCCAAAGAAGGAATCAAGAACTCTAACCAGAGTTTGGCAATCGTGCCGTCTTGCTTCTCAAACATACTTCTTACTGATTTTTGAGCACTACTATCTTCCACCAATATCTCGTCTTGGATTAAGTATCGATACGAAAAGGCACCAACTCGATTTAGCTCAGCGAAATGAGTGGTTAGATCGACTTTCATCTCTTCAAGCAATGTTCTTCTGGCATCTTGATCTGAAAAACCTTGACTTACTAATTCTTCGTACCTGGTGACATCATGTTTGATGTCATAGGCCATGCTTGGGCGATGATCGAAAGTTAACTGATTGGAAACAAGGGGTTTGGCTACAAAAAAAGTTGATTCTGCTAATTCGACTGATGAGGACATATTGGTTCCTGCTCGGGATACGTGTCTGTGGAAGTATCGGACTTATCTTCTTTAAAAAAGATTTACCGTTGCGGCACAGTGGGGGAATTTCACCCCGCTTCCTTTAACCACAGCACGAAATTTATTATTGTGCTTACAAAGCACAGACTACCGTATGGATCGTATTTTTGACAAGTAGGATATTTGCTTTATAGATAAGGCTTATCTTGAATTGGAGGAATCTTTTTTATTGGTTCTTCTGGTTGTGATTGAGTTATTTTGTTGTTTTCGAGATCTTCGGGTCTTTGGTAACCAAATTGGCTGCCAGAAAGATTAGCAATGGTTTGGCGATAGTCGCCTAACTGTTCCCATAGGCGGATAGCTTGGTCTTTGGGTTGACCCTCGGCGACAAAACGAATTTTTTCGATGATTTCTTCGTGTTTTAGGGCTGTTAGCTTTAGATTGTCATACCAACGAGTTTGCTCTGATTCTGGAATTGAAGGACTTAATTCAATAGCTTGCCACAGGTATGCTTGACCTTTAGTGGCGGTAGAAACAGCCACATCAACATTGCCTTGCTCAATTAGCTTGTCGGCGGCGCTCATACGAAGATTGCTGTAATGAAGCACAAGTTGAGCTCGTTTGATGGGATTCTTGGTGAATATGAGGGCGAGTCGTTGAAGGGCCATTTTGCCTAAATACAGTGGATGTCCAGGGAGGATTCCGGGTGGGGCTAAACTAAAATCCCCGTGAGCGGGGACCATAATTTCGATGCGGGACTTGTTAGTTGAAATGGGGCTGGGAGTGGCAAGACCTAGCTGTTTGTTAGTTTCTTGAGTTGATTGACTCAAAAGAGAAAGGCCGACGATAGCAATTGAGCCCAAAATAAAAAGAGCATAGTGAAGTTTGTTGAGCGATGTGGCAAGTCGTTTCATAGATATGGTGCTGATTTTTGTTGTATTCGTTGATAAATCAGCGGAAGAGGTAAATGGTGATACCCCAAAGAGCATGGACCATGATGGGAGCAATTAAATTATTAAAACGAAGGCGTAGGATAACACAGCTGACCCCCAAACTTAAGAGGAGGAAAAAACTCAAAAGGAGTTGAGCTGGATCAAGATGTTGGACAAATAACAGGGCGGGAAGATGAATAAGGGCAAAGGCTGAACCGATAATGAGCGTTTGGGAGACCTCATCTTTAATGACGGGCTTTATTTTGGCGAGAAAATAACCGGCAAACAAGAGTTGTTCCCAAAAAGCAGTAATCAGGGAAAAAATAAGAAAATAGCCGATGTTAGCTGGACTTAAGCCATAGGAATTAAAAGTGATTTGACCGTGACGAATAATGTTGCCGATTTGACCAGCAAAGCCCAAGATCATGCCAGCCATAATGCCAAAATAAACCGAGCGGAAGAAGGTTTTGGTGGTGATACCTAAACTCACCAGTTTGGATTTAACTCCTTTGATGGGAAACAGGAAGATGGGGGAAGCAAAGACCAAACCTTTAATAAGGGTTTCTTCTAAGTAGAGGGGCAATTTAAAGAGATAACGATACAAGCTCCAGAGAACTAAAATTGCAACATAAATGACGCCTGTTTGTTTGATCATAAGACTCTCTTATTTATCATAGTGAATTTTTTGCGATGAAGCAATTTCTGGTAACGGCTATTATGGGGTATAATTCAATTTTATAATGACTCGCAAACAATCAACTTTACCACCATATTCTGTTGTCATCACTGGAGAATGGCCTGGTGCCGGTCAATCAACGACCGCTTTGATGTTGGCAAAAAAGTTGGGATTTCAGAGAGTTTATGCGGGAAAATTGTTTCGAGCCTTTGCTCATGCTTGGCAAATAGAAAAAGAACGAACTGATTGGGACACATTTGAACAATCAGTGAAAATGGGAAAATTTGATTTAGATAGCTACGGATTTGAAGAGACAGATTTTAACGAACAGCATTTGCATGCGTTTCAATTTCAATTAAAGAAATCTAAAAATCCCAGCCTGTGGGACATGATTATTGATAAACATTCGTTGGAAGCATTACTTAAGCCGGGAATGGTAGTAGAGGCAAAAGTTGGGGTTCTCTTAGATAAAATCAAAGTATTCCCAAAAGTTCGACGAAAACATAAGGTGTTTAAATTTTTATTGACTTGTCCACCAGAAATTTCAGCTCATAGAGTGATTAAACGCAAGATTGAAAATGGGGAATTGTCACCCATGGATAAGGAAAGTGAAGATTATTTGAAATTGGTGCGGCAGACAACGACCGAAACAATTAATCGACATTTACGGGATTGGGAACGATACGAGAAAATTTACGGTATTTATCGGAGCGATATTTATCGTCGGGGAATTTATCGAGTATTTACGGCGGACAAAACCCAAGAGGAAGTAGTAAATACTTTAATTTCAATTATTGAAGATAAACTTTAAGAAGCAGCAAAGTTGGCTGCAGCTTGATGATTGTGAGAGCGATGTTGAGTGAAGAGTTGCTCGCGTTCGATGGCAAGTTCAATGGTGGAAAAGATCAACTCGACTTTGATTTGAGCTTCAACAAGGGTGTAGAGTCTTAATTTATCAGGTTTGAAATGAAACACGTGGTTGCGGCACTTTCTCCAGGTTGACCAGAGTCGGGGAGGAAGGTCATCGCCAAATAGGCGAGAGATATCATCGTAAACCCAACCATCTTCACGGTATTTTTCGGGCAAATCAGGATTAACGGCTTTACCAATACGGAAATGGTCACTTTGATACATGTGAGCATCAATTAAGCCATTCCGATAAAAGAAATGTTTTAAAAAGCCCTCGTAGGCCTTGGCAGCGGGATATACAAGAAAGCCATAATCAACTATTTGTTGGCTTTTTTGAGCTTTTTTTTCTCTTTCGAGTAAGTATTCAGCTTCAACGAGGAGCTGACGTTGAACAGGATCAACGTGATCAAGCCATTGGTTCATAAGATCGATTTTCTGGTTATAAATTAGATCATTAGTATGGCATATTTGGGGATTTAAGCGCAATTGTTGGTCAATTGTGATGGATCGAAGTGATAACTGCCTTCTTCTCCGCTGGTTTATGTCGCACAATATTTTCTTCATTGATTGCGATAATACAGGTTTTCAATTTTGTTGTTACAATAGCTCCATGAAGTGGTTTCCTGGAACTAAACGATCTCGTTTGCCTCGAATTTCCGTAACTGTCCCCTCTCTCAAGCGGATGTTTCTTAAGCGGCGGAAGTCGGGACGCAAACAAAAAGTGTTAATTGGGATTATTCTGGCTGTATTGGTATCGATTACTGGTTTGGGGATCTGGTTTTTTCATGATCTCCCCTCCCCTAAAACGTTGTCTTCTGGGGATTTTCCGGTTTCAACTCAAATTTTGGATCGGAATGGGCAACTATTATACGAGGTTTACGCTGATGAACATCGGACGCCAGTTTCGATTGAGTCACTCCCCGCTTATGTGCCCCAGGCAACCATTGCAATTGAAGATAAAACGTTTTACAAACATTGGGGGTTTTCGTTTCAGGGAATCATTCGAGCTTTAAAAAACATTGTGTTTGAAAACAAGCTCCAGGGTGGATCAACATTAACTCAGCAATTGGTTAAGACGGCATTACTGACTCCGGAGAGAACATTGTCGAGAAAAATTAAGGAGGGAGTGTTAACTATTGGGACTGAGTTGTTGTATAGCAAAGATCAAATTTTGGAAATGTATTTAAATCATGTGCCGTATGGCGGAACTGCTTATGGAGTAGAGGCGGCAGCACAACGACTGTTTGGCAAAAAGGCAACTGATTTGAGTTTGGCGGAGGCGGCGTTAATTGCAGGTTTACCTCAAGCTCCAAGTCGCTATTCACCATTTATTAACCCTGAGCAAGCAAAGCTCCGGCAAGCTGAGGTGTTAAGGAGAATGGTGGAAGACGAGTATATTTCAGGGGCGGAGGCGGCAAGCGCTGAGGCAGAACCGCTTAATTATGCGGCGGCGGCAACTAACATTCGGGCACCACATTTTGTGTTTTATGTCAAAAGTTTGCTGGAGGAAAAGTATGGAATGCAGGCGGTTGAGCGAGGGGGCTTACGGGTAACGACTACTCTAGATTTGGATTTGCAGGACTATATTCAGGCGAGTGTAGCGGCAGAAATTAATGACTTGGAGCGTTATCGCATTTCTAATGGAGCAGTGTTAGTAACCAAGCCCAATACTGGTGAGATTTTAGCGATGGTGGGTTCAAAAGATTATTTTGATACGGCAAATGACGGACAAGTTAATTTGACCATGAGACTCCGACAACCTGGCTCATCGATTAAGCCACTTAATTATGTGACGGCCCTACAAACTAAAAAATTAACGGCAGCATCAATACTCTTAGATGTCCCGAGTTGTTTCTTGGTGACAGGGCAAGCGTCGTATTGTCCAAAAAATTATGACGGAGCTTTTAGAGGGCCAGTGAGTTTTCGAAATGCTTTGGCGAATTCATACAATATTCCGGCGGTGAAGATTTTGGCGCTTAATTCTTTAGACACGATGATCGCTACCGTGTCGGCAATGGGCATTACCAGTTTTACTGATCCTTCGCGTTATGGTTTGTCACTGACGCTGGGGGGTGGCGAGGTAACGATGATGGATATGTCGACAGCTTTTGGAACGTTAGCAAATCAAGGAGTCCGAGTACCGCTTAATCCCCTCTTGGAAGTAAAAGATTACACTGGGAAAGTATATGAAACACATGACCCGACGGTGGTGGCACAAGAATTGGCGGGATTTTTTGATGAAACTGACGAGCGATCAAATGTGGTGGGTGAAACTCGAATGACTTTGTATCGGGCTTTAAACCGAGAACCAGCTTATATCATTGATGATATTTTGGCAGACAATCAAGCCCGTTCAGCAGCCTTTGGCAGTAATTCAAAATTGAGGATACCGAATAAAACAGTCTCCGTAAAAACTGGAACGACCAATGATATTCGGGATAACTGGACAATTGGATTTACGCCAGAATATGTGGTGGCGGTTTGGGTGGGAAATAACGATAGTACCCCAATGAATCCGTATTTGGTTTCGGGAGTAACGGGGGCGGCACCAATTTGGAACACGGTAATGAGTCATATTTTGGTTAACCTTGAGGACGTGGTACAACCTGAGCCTTCGGGAATTACCAACATTTCTGTATGTAATCAAACGGGAGCGGCACCGGTTGCAAATACTGAGTGTTCGGCTCGATCTGAGTTATTTTGGTCGGAACGATTGCCCAGTCAACCACAGGCAGAGCGGAAAAATATTTGGGTGTATAAGGATACCGATCAGCCGGCCTTTTTCCAGTCAGTAACGGATAAACAAGCGGAACCGGTTAACGTGGATCAAATTGAATTAAGAGAACATACGGTGGTGTCGGATGGATTTAGTATTGATTACTGTATTGATTGTGCCCTGCCGGTGAACGAAGAAGGTAAGGTGAGTTACCCACAAACAAATATCGATATGAGTCGATTTTATTGGGGTGACGGGTTTGAAGTATTGGATTACTAGAAGGAAAATTATGGCTGATGTTGTTGTTAGATTTGCTAGACAAGACGAGGTGAAAACACTCCAAGATCTTAATGATGAAGTTTTCGTCGATAACTCTAAATATGACCCTGATTTGCGATTGGATTGGGCACAATCGGTTGATGGGGGCCAACAATATTTTACAGAGTTAGTTAATAATCCTGATTCGATTTGCTTAATTGCTGAAATAGACGGTGAACCAGTTGGTTATTTAGCAGCAGGGCTAAAAGAGTTTAGTTATCGCTTGAGCAAGTATGTTGAATTAGAGAATATGGGCGTTAGTCCCCAACATCGATCCAGCGGAATTGGCACTAAGTTGATTAACCGATTTTATGAGTTGGCAAAAGAGCGCGGATACCAGCGAGTCTATGTTAATGCATATTTTCTTAACAATAAGGCAGTGGAATTTTATAGACGCTGTGGTTTTAGTGAAATTGATATTAGTTTGGAAAAGGCCTTGTAAACATTGAGTTTTGTTGGAGACTATTTAAAATATTTTCCAGATTTATGTTGTAGAATTAATTCATGCGATGGGACAGGAATTTTTTGCGGTTTCTACAACGATTGCTTGAGCAATTGGGAACTCCATTTTTTTGGTTATTTTTTGCCTTAAGTTGGCTTTTGTATCGCTTGTTTTTGATGATTCGGGCTGTTTATCGAGGGATTCGATTTGAAACACGAGTGTTTCGAGCGATGTCAGATTTATTGTTTGTTCGTAAAAAATCTCAACCAAAAAAGAAGTATTCAGAAAAACGACGAAAACATTATGGCCTGGCCATTGTG
>QKAA01000029.1 GCA_003247275.1 bacterium
GCTGATTCCACAAAATCTGGATGCCAATTAGCATCTCTCAATCTCCAACCTGGACGACCGTCATTAAATAAATAAGCGCTCAAAGGGGTTGGTTCCTCCACATACCCTTTAATTTGACCATCTGGCACATAAATATCCTGCACATCTAGTGAGGTCAAACCCCCATTTTGAAAGTGAACCGTTGCGTAGGAACCTAAAAATCCACCCGTAGGTCGAAGCTCCATATTATTCTGAAGTAACACAATATAAGTCCGTTCACCTGAAATACCAATAATTTCCGACAGTTGTGACATTACTTCATCAACCGCTCGTATTTGCTTGACCACCTCATAATCCGGCAGCGATCGACTCACAAAACTCACCGGTTTCCACAACTGAGTCAGTCGATTCATATTTGTCGCAACGTTAGCTGATGAATTAGCTAGAATCGCTTCTGCCGTTAATCGAACTTGACGATACAACAGAAATCCCCAAATGGAAGCAAGTATTCCCAAAAAACCAATTGAGGCACCTAGCAGCATCAACAATCGACGTTTCATAAACCCATTATAGGGGAGTTAAGGGGAAACTTCAGTAATAGACAGGATGGTGCTGCCAACTTTAATTCGTTTGGCTACATCCATCCCGCTTGTCACTTCGCCAAACAATGTATATTGGCCAGTCAGCCAACTACAATCGCTGGTACAAATAAAAAACTGCGAATCATTACTTACCATGATGTCACCACCTCGAGCTACTCCTACGCTACCTTCCTTAAACGGCGTTTGGGATAATTCTGTCGGTATAGTTCCGCCACCTCGACCCGTTCCCTCTGGATCTCCCCCCTGAATTACCCAATTTTCCACCCGGTGAAAAGTTAAATTTTGATAGTAACCACTCCGAGCCTTCTCCAAAAAATTCTTTACTGTATTCGGCGCATCCTTTGGTGACAATGCAATCTGAATCACTCCTTCACTCGTAGTTAAATCCACAGTAATGGGAGAAACAGAAGAACTAACCGTTGCTGGAGAGGCAACAGTTTCCTCAATTGGCGCTGCCGGGATTGGCGTCGAAGTTGGCTCAATGGGCGGGGCTGCTTGTTGCATCTGTTGTTGTATTTGGTTATTTTGGGTCATACTATTTTGAGCCATATAAGGTGTCGGTGAAGCCGATTCTAACAATAAATCCACATCTCGTGCTAGGTTCACATCTTTAGTGCAACCAGCCAACATTACGGTTGTCAAAAAAATCAAAACACTTATACTGAAATTCGGCCTCATAAGCGACAAACTACTAAATTACGTGGAGATTTACAATCACTAATTTAGCAAAAAAGTTTGTTACACTTGATAAAAGAGGCATCAAAAATGATATAAGAAAAAGGAGAATAACATATGCCAGATACAGATCAAAACGTTCCAACCACTGAAGTTGATGAAGTCACCGTTGATGCCACAGAAGAATCTGTCACAGAAACTGAATCCACCACTTCACCCTCAATGGTCGGTGAGGCGCTTGATGCCACTCAAAACTTAATCATTCGCCTAACTCAACAACTTGAGGAATTGCAAGGTAAACAGCACGAACTCAAAGAAATGATGAAGAATATTTTCGATAATGATGAAACCTTAAAGCAAGCACAACAAATTGTTGACGAACAATCAAAAACCGCTCGGTCTCGAAAAAATGAAATAACTCAAACTCAAGAAGTTATTGATTTAAAAACCAAAATTGCTGATATCTCCGACGACCTCAAAATGGTGACCGAATCACTTAATACCCACTTACTCAACTATTATCAGCTGACTGGCTCTAAATCAGTTGATTTCCCTGGTGGAGAAGAACGAGAAATGGTTATTCGAGTTCGGTTGAAAAAGACCTCACTCAAAAACGACTAAGCTTGTTTAGCTTGCCGGATTAAAGCTGCAACTCGTTTTTTAATTCGTCTCCTAATATAGCGGAAAAATCGAGACAGCAGGCTTTTGGGTTTTCGATAGGTCACGTAATTACTCCACACCGAAATGACTACCCATTGCTTCTGTTCGTTTTGTTTGGCCACCACTTCGATTTGGCGATGCCTATAATTCCGCTGAAATACCCAAGCTTGTTTTGTTGTCGCATAATAACGCTTATCAGCTCGTCTCCAAGTAGCCCAAGCCTCACCTTGATCAATTTTTCGTTGACGGCAACGATCCAAGGCGTGATTGGTAAAGATGAGTTCTTTATATTGGCGCGAATACGGTACTAGCATACTCACAGTATAATATGGCTTGAATAAAATAATTACTGTATGAAACCTAAATCAAAAATCAGAGTTGCCCTCTTTATCGACTCCTGGCTCCCAGGGGAAAAACGTATCGGCACCATTGCTGGCACCCAAATTCATGTCAAAAATATTACTAAAGTTTTGAGTGAATCAAGCGATGTCGATTTTGATTTCTATTATCCAGCTTACGACACCTTCCTATATCGAATATTTTGGCCCATCATCACCCTTACTCGTCTGCGTAAACAACACAAAGCACATCCCTATCACTTACTTCACGGTCACGGCTTAACCTCATCAATGATTGTCTCTTTCGCTTCGAAAATGCTTAATCTTCCTACTATTATTACTATCCATGGCACGCAAGCCATTGATCTCAAACAAAAAAATCCCAAAAGCTGGTTATACAAAAAAATATTTACTCAAACAAAATTTTCCGCTCAAATCAGTGTTTCATCTAGTTTTCTCCAATATCCTAATCTAAATAAAAATATAAGCATTATTCCCAACGGAGTTGACGTAACGACTTTTGATGCCATTAAAGCTGATAAATCAACCAATCCGTCACTCATTTGGGTGGGTAGCAATCATCCCTCCAAAGGCATTACTATTCTTCGTCAGGCCATAGTTAAAGTCAGAAAGAAATTTCCCGATCTTGAAGCTCGACTCATTTCTGGTGGTGATCTTACTGGCAAAGCCCTTATCAAAGCCTACAAAAAAGCTCATCTGTTTGTCTTACCCTCACTGGCTGAAGGCCAACCCATTGCCCTGCTTGAGGCTTGGGCCGCCAAGTTGCCTGTCGTTGCGACAAGTGTCGGAGATAATCCCAAAATGGTCAAAGACGGTAAAAATGGTTTCCTGGTTGAGCCAGGAAACGTTGTCCAATTAGCCGATGCCATTCAAAAAATTCTCCGAGCAAGAAGCAAAGATATCACTATGGGCGAAGCTGGTTATCAAATGGTCAAAAAGCACTATACCTGGAAAAAAACTGCCGCC
>QKAA01000056.1 GCA_003247275.1 bacterium
AGTCACCCATACTCACAAAATTCAATATATACAGCACTGTTTCTGATAAACCAAAGCCCAACGAGGCTAGAAAAACCCAAAATAATCGATTCTGACGCGTCGACTTCAAGACCAATGTCACTAACCATAGCTTGTAGAACTCTTCCAACAGTACTGGAAACGGCAACACCAGCTCTACCGGCCACAACACGAAAGGACCGAGCAGTCCCGCCACCAAAGCCATCCCCACTCCCCAACCCAAAGGAGTCAATCTTCTTGTCGCATGTACGCTAGTCGCAGGTTTGGCATCAAATTGTTGTTCACTCATCACCTCTCCATTCTACAAAAAAAGCATCGCCAACATCAGTCTCTAAAAAGACGGTCCAGACAGCCACAAAAAATAAACAACCTATAATTCAGAACAACTAACATTTCATTACCATTTGGTTGTAAAAACAGCCGCTAACCTGGTGATTACCCTAGTAAACCTGTAAAAGCCCTATTTCTGCTACAAAATCACTAGTATTACTAGACTATCATCAAGCAATTTTCGCTCTTTTGAGTACTAAAATCCTTGTCTGGCTTAGCCTGGTAACCTTAATCGAAATATCAGAATTATAAAAATAACCCTCATCTGGACAAGCAATTTTGACCAAAACTACCAGAGGGAAGGGAGGATTTGATCGTCGCCAAACATACTTCCATACCCCCTCCCGGCATACATAGCTTATCAAAAATCCTCTAAATGGCCCACGAGTCTCTTTACCACGACTCCTATTCTCCAGGCTAACTTTACCACTTTTTCAACCTAATTCTCCCAAAATGAACTAAAACTATGAAAAACAGCTCTCATTCTTAAAACTTTTACTCACTTTTTACAACTTTTTCCAACATTTTCATTTTCTCTCTGGAGTAAAAATGACTCTAAAATAGATATATAACCTATAAGAATATATGTTCTTCTAAACTCATTTTTTACCCCTGATAACTCTGAAAATTAGCATTTTTGAATTAAAAAAAGAAAAATTATAGCCTGGAATTACGATGAAATTTAAATAATTAGCTAAATTTCAAAACCAAATTCAAAAAAATATCCCTATTTCAAAACTACATAAAGTTCGATAAATCAACCAAAAAGTAGAAAATATCATTTTCCAACTTCTTCCAACTTGAGAAAACGCCCGCTCACTAAAATTTTCACCAAAATAAGTATGCCAAATGGCCTACTTGAGTCAAATAGGCCACAATAAGCCCTTCTCAATCGCTCCCACTCAAGTAAAATCATCTCCAAACTGACAATTTTCGCTCAAATCCACTCCCAATTGAACTCAATTTGTCACCACCATCATTTTTTCAGCCCTGCTGATCCGCCGATGAGGCGGACCCCTCATTTCAGCCCAAAGGGATCACGCTAAAAACGATCACATTTTGTCCCACACCACTTTTCTCGTCATTGTGGACTTGATCCGCAATCCATAAACCTGGATCCTGAATCTAGTTCAGGATGACACAACCTCTTATCTCTTTCTTCCCTGACTTAATTAGCACAGCAAATTCAAGATCTGTTGGAATGAATTCATTGGTAAGCGCAGCTCCTGTCTGACAGCAAAGAGAGAATCTCTTGGCTTAGTTAGCTGCGATAGCTATGAAGGGAAAACAAGAATCCTGAATTGATGGTGCGTCTTAAGTCAAAGCTTTGCTCCTTTCACTTATGAAAGGAGAAATAAAAAAAGAATCGTTATGAAAAACACTTTTGCTCCTTTTGGTGACAAAAGGAGATGAAAAATCACGTCTTACTCTTTATTAAATTTGAATTTGATTTGTCCGCCAACTGGCGGATTTGACTTTTGAGCTTTGAGTTTTTCTACACCCAACCCTCAATCTTTGCTTGCTCAAACGGTCCAATCACCGCCAAATTCATCTTCTCCGGCACAATCAGCCGTGCCGCAAGACGCATCACCTCATCCACCGTTACTGCCTTGTAATGCTCTAAAACTTCTTCTATCGTTTCCACCTTTTCCTCAAACAAAGCTCGTTGCACCATTAGTTCTGCCAATCTTGAACTATCTTCCATATCAAGTTGTAACTTGCCCGTCACATATTCCCGAGCCCGTTCCACCTCCGACTCATCAAACTTGCCCGCTGCCACCTTCAACAACTCTTCCATAGTCACCTTTACCGCCTCTTCCGTCTTACCTAAATTCACCCCACCAAAGGCAAAGAAACTCCCCAAATCTCGATTCACATCAGCCGAAGCATACGCGTAATAAGCCAAGCCTCGCTTTTCCCTAATCTCATTAAACAAACGTGAGCTCGAATTTCCCCCAGTCAATGTCGCCAATAACCCTAGAGCATACCGATCAGGATCAATTCGACTAATTCCCGGAAATCCTAAGTAATAATGAGCCTGTTCTGTCTCTTTGGTTATTACCTTAACTCTCGGTTTCATTTGATGTTTGACTTTTGAGTTTTGAATTTTTTCTTCGCCTCCGCCTGCTCGCTTCACCCCTTTATCAAAGTACTGCTCCACCAATTTCTCCAATCGGGTGCCGTCTGGTATCTGACCCACTATTCCCACCACCACATGTGATGGGTCATACCACTTATCCCAATGAGCCAAAAAATCTTCTCGCTGCATCGCCCCCACTGTTTCCTTGTAGCCAATCACTGGCCGCGCCAACGGCGATCCTTGATATACCAACTCCTCAAACACATCCCCCACCTTGGCTTGCGGCTGATCCTCATACATGTTGATTTCTTCGATAATTACTCCCCGTTCCTTATCAATATCCTCTGGCTGCAACTTGGCGGTTAACACTAAATCACTCACCACATCTAACGCCAAATCTAGCTTATCCGCCCCCACCTTCACCCAATAACCGGTATATTCTTTACCCGTAAACGCATTATGTTTCCCTCCGACTCCATCGATGGCCACGGCTAAATCCATGCTGGTTGGATAATTAGCTGTACCCTTAAACGGTAAATGTTCCAAGAAATGACTAATCCCTGCCTTACTCTTCTCTTCGTACCGACTTCCCACTCCCACCATCGCCAGCACCGTCACTGAATTAAGCCCTGGCATTGGTACCTGTACCACCCTCATTCCTGAGGACAATCGTGTCATTGTGGGTTTAATCATCGGCTTTGTCATACCCGCTATTCTACCCCATCTCCCACCTCCATGGTCATTGAAAATAATTGTTGCGCTATACTATCCTTATGAAACAAATTCTTG
>QKAA01000085.1 GCA_003247275.1 bacterium
GTAATGGGAAATGTCGATACGTAAAACCGACTTGATCACCGTAAGTAGCCACAACATCCTCAGCAATACCGGAATAAATTCTACATGCCGGACATTGAAGGTCACTATATTCAACAATCTGAACTTGTGCTTGAGGATTACCCAACGTCCAGTCAGATGCGAGCACTTCGCCTACCGGTTTTTGCTGTTCACTTGTCGTTACCGCTGTGCTTGGATTGTTTGATCTCCACCACCAAACAAGTCCTGCCACCACTGCCAACCCAATAATAACTTTTTTCCACATAACAAATATTTCCTTTATATACTTAATAGATCTGATTTATCTTTGACTATTATAAACTCTTTATACTCTTTTACCGCCCCTTCGATTATCTCAACATGACGAACTTGAGATAGCATTGTTCCCGTTTTACACCACTCGATAAATGTTTGAGAATCATGCTCTAAACCTTCAATTTCAATCAAGACGCTTTTATCGGCTTGATTGACAACATAGCCAGTTAAATGCAGCGCTTGAGCTCGGCGTTTAGCTTCTTGACGAAAGCCTACGCCCTGAACCATGCCGGTAATAAGGAGAGTAGTATGAATAGGTGTCATATAATTTGCATAAGGTAATATACTATAAATTAACTAGTAGTTAAACGAGGAATCATTAATATGTTAAGTCCTAATTCTCCTACTCCAAATTTTACGTGTCCTGATCAAACAGGCAAAATGCACCAGCTTTCTGATTATAAAGGATCCTGGCTATTTATTTACTTTTATCCCAAAGATCAAACCCCAGGATGTACTACTGAAGCCTGCTCAATTAGAGATTCATATCAAGAATTAACAAAGTGCGTCAAAGTGTTAGGAGTCAGTCCCGATTCACAAGAGAGTCATCAAAAATTTATCAGTAAGCACGACCTTCCATTTCCCCTCCTTGCCGATACCGACAAAAAAATGGTTAATGACTATCAGGTCTGGCAAAAAAAGAAATTCATGGGCAGAGAATATTTTGGCGTAGTTAGAACCTCATTTTTAATTGATCCCCAAGGGAAAATTGCCAAGATATACGAAAAAGTAAACCCTAAAAATCACGTTGACGAAATTCTTGCTGATTTAAAGAAGCTCTAATAATACAATAAGCTCATGCCAAAAACTGCAAAGCCAAAAATAGTTGTGGTGGGAACCAAAAACCCAGTAAAAATTGCCGCCACCAGTCAAAGTTTTAGAAAAATTTGGCCCGATATAGACTGGCAAGTTATTGGAGAGTCAGTTGAATCAAACGTTTCTGCCCAACCTATGAGTCCAGAAGAATCACTCAAAGGGGCTACAAATAGGGCGCTAGCGGCCCTTGATTCAAATAAACAAGCGAGCTTTGGCGTCGGCTTAGAAGGGGGACTCGAAAAGGTAAACGGCTATTGGTTCGATTGTGGTTGGTGCGTTGTTGTCGACAGACAGAAACGAAAAGGTGTTGCCACTTCTGCTCGCATTCCAACTCCAGAATCAATTATGCAGCACATTCGTGATGGCAAAGAACTAGGCGAAGCCATTGATCTCATATTCAACCGAAAGAATGCTAAACAAGCCGAAGGTCAATTTGGTCTTATGACTGACGGCGCCATAACTCGAACAGACGGCTACGTTCACGCTGTTTGCCTAGCTCTTTCCCGATTTCTTCACCCTGATCTTTTTGATAAGTAATCCATCCTTTTCCAAACCCGCGATTGCTTTTTCTATTCGCTTTTCACTGTCAGGAAATTGACACTTCAATGATGTTAAGGTCGGCCAGACTCCCTGACTTTGCTGCTTAATAATATATCCTCTGACTTCACGAACTGAACCTTTGAGAGGCGATTGTTGAGTAAACTGTTTACTTTTTCTCGAAGGATTCGGCAAAACACTTTTCAAATGACTACCATAATCCATGAGTGCGCTAAACCAGGTTCTCGGATCTTGATCTGCCAGAGATAATTCAATTAATGGCCAAATAACGACATCATCAACCGCTTCTTGATCGGTAAAGAAATGATGAATCATTACAGTTCTCACATTTGTTTCAATCAGTGGCAAAGCTTGGTTGTAAGCAAATACACAAATAGCTCTAGCTGTATAATCTCCAATTCCCGGCAATAAAAGTAAATCATCATACGTGGTTGGGAATTGTTTAGTATCAGATTTCACCACAATTTCAGCTATTTTTTTAAGATAAAGTGCTCTTCGGTTATAGCCCAAACCCACCCAAAAAGATAATAATTCACTCATAGTTGCTTGGAACAATTCATCAACAGTGGGAAATCGCTTCATCCAAGCAATATATTTTTCAATCACTCTCGGAACCTGAGTTTGTTGCAGCATTAATTCAGACACACATATAGCATACGGGTCACTAGTTTGGCGCCACGGCAAATCATGCCGTCCCTCATGTTTCCAATATGAATAAACAGTATCTTGAAAATGTTGAATATCTTCCATTGATGGAAGCTGACTACGTTTGTATGTCCGTTGCTGCATGTGTCTTCCAAAAGTTTTCAAATTCCGCCAAAGTCATACTCTCTGACAATCGATAATCACCAACTCGTGTTCTTGTCAGAGCCGATAAATATCCTCCAACACCTAAATCTTTTCCAATGTCCCGAGCCAACGATCGAATATAGACACCCTTACCACAATCAACATCGATTGTTAACTTCGGCCAAGAAAAATCGACCACTTTAATTGAATGAATTACTACTTCTCTCGGATCCATTGTTACCTGAATCCCTTTGCGAGCTAATTCGTATGCCTTTTTACCCTTCATTTTGATCGCGCTATATTGGGGAGGAACCTGCATCAATGTACCCACATATGAACCAACAATCTGAGTAATCTTTTTAGCATCCAAACCATCACTCTCATTTTTTGCTGGAGTAATTTCTCCCTCTTGGTCATCAGTTGAACTGATTGCCCCCAATGTAATTTCCGCTCGATATTCTTTATCGTGCTGGATTAATTGCGTCAATTTTTTGGTAGATTCTCTTCCGATGGCTACCACTAATACCCCAGTTGCAGCTGGATCCAGTGTACCTGCGTGTCCCACTTTCTTAATCTTAGTGATTCGCCTAACTTGATAAATAACATCATGCGAAGTTACACCAAAAGGCTTATTAATAGCAACAATCATGCAAATAGTCTACCATTCAAGCGAGCGTACAGTTTCCCAATTCGTCTCATCAATAATGGTTATTTCATTCCGACCGATTAAATAGAGGTTGTCATTTATATACACTGCTCTATTAATCTGATTGTCAGCCACAGTTTTTTCCAACGAAAATTCATCATTTTTGTAGCTGAAAATATAGCCACCACTACTTGTCGGAATGAAAAATATCTCATGATCTTTATCCTGCAAAAACGCGTGATGAGTATTTTGAATATCACTCCAATAATCAGAAATCAGGTACGTATCAAGTTCTGCAGGTGCAGATGGATTTGATACATCAAATAAGGAAATCTTAACCTTGCTGTCTTCTCTCCCCACACCTAATAAAATATGTTCACGCAGTGGATGAAGATACGAAGAAAAACCAGGAATCTTTAACTCGCCCGTAACCTCAGGCTGTTCCGGATTAGCCAAATTAATTGAATAAAGTGGATCAGTTTCTCTGAAAGTAACCACATAACCACGATCACCCATAAATCGCACCGCATAAATCCGTTCATCCTTTCCCAAATCAATCACCGAGCCAACTTGTTTCATTGATTCGTCTAACACATAAACATCATTGGCACTTTCAGAACTTCCTAAACCTCGGCCGCCAACTGTTGTTGCTATCCTCAAGTGATCTTGATATTCATCCAGCGAAAACTGATTAAGTGGTCGACCTGGAATTGATCCATGAGAAGCAATTTCTAATGAATCGAGTGGGATTTTGCTCACCGTCGTTTGTTCCAACTCCCGCTTGTTTTCATTAGCATAAGCATCCAACGCATTAGTCAGCTCTGTCTGCCACTTCATTCGGTCATCATCAGTCAAGCCATTTTGGTAGCTATTCAGTATTTGCTGAATTTCAACATTTTTAGCTGCTTGGCTAATATCAAGAGCTAATGTTTTAACCAAGCGTCCTTTCATTTCTTCAGAAATGAGTGTTGTTTGTGGATCAAGCAAAACCTCAGCTAATATTTCGGACTCTGACTGAGTTTTTGTGAAGGTCAGGTAAACCGCATTGTCAGATACATATACTACGCTTTGATTCAGCGATCCCACTAATGTAGTTGATTTCAAAACCTCGCCGTTTTTTGGATTGATACGGGAAATTGTATACGTCGTATCAATAGCGATATCACTGCTTGGATACCACACGTCTGTGCAAGCAATTGAGGTCGAAACTTCGCCAACTTTCCATAGCGGTAGTGGACAAGGAGATCCCTCATAAACCCCTAAATTGGTGACCAAAATAATTTCGCCATTAACCAACCGTGCCGTTTGAATCTGTCTATTACCCTCTAACTCATATTTCCACAGTTCTTGTGGATTTCGTGGATCAGTAATATCAAATCCAGTAATCTCTTGATTGCCAAAAATAACTAATTCCGAGTCAGTTAGCAACAACGTTCCATTTGCATCAATGGAACCAATTTTTGCTGCCGTTTCCACCGGCAGAGCATTCACAACGTCTGTCGTCACCACATTTCTCTCGATCATCGAAGGTGAGGGGGCAATTCCAATTGCTTGATCCACCATCGGCATGACTCGTTCGTAATAGAACATCTCTTCAGAGGAAATAAACAATTGTTTGCCATTAGTTTTAACAATATCGGGTTCATCAATTCCAGCCACTTGAACATTCGTTTCTGAGTATCTGTCAACAGTACTGCCTGCCCCAACTGCGTTATCTACCGAATCGACTGCCATGGATAATTCTGCCGGCATTGCCTCCATCATCGTCTTGGCGCCGACAAAGCCATAACCATTTAATCCTTGAGAAGCAATAATCCGATCTCGAAACTCAGATTCTGTCTGAAATTGAGCAAAAGTAATTCCGTCTCCTGATAAAGGTGACCCTACAGACGACTTTTGAGAAAACCACACGACAAATGACACCAACAAACAGATAAACCAAGAACCAGCCACTAAGCCAAAGGCCCAATACAAATTCTTATTTTTCGGGGTAACTAAACCCTCTTCGTTTTCAAATGGTTCTGACTGTGAAGAAAGTTTTAACATATAATCAGTATACAGTAACAAGATAAGTGAAGGAGATTTTCATGGGTTGGATAGTATTCGCTTTTTTATCAGCTATTTTTGCCGCCCTAACCTCAATTTTAGCTAAAATTGGCATTAAGGACGTAAACAGCAACTTAGCCACAGCTATCAGAACTACGGTCATTTTACTATTCTCTTGGGGAATTGTTTTTGCTCAAGGCCTACTGCCCAAAATTTCAACCTTACCTAAAAACACCTGGATATTCCTCGTTCTTTCAGGAATTGCCACAGGTTTATCTTGGCTTTTCTATTTCCGCGCCCTTCAACTAGGTGAGGCCTCGAAAGTTGTCCCTATCGACAAATTAAGCTTGGTTTTAACAATTATTTTGGCCGGCATCTTTCTTCATGAAAAAATCACTCTACCCATTTTATTTGGTTCAGTTCTCATGACTGCCGGCGCTTTAATCATCGCCCTGGTAAAATAGCCCTCATGGAACGATTACAAAAATTCTTAGCTCATCAAGGTATTGGCTCCCGTCGTGCCGTTGAGAAGATGATTGCCGCTGGCAGAATCTCAGTAAACAAAAAAATAATTATCAACCAAGGCGTTAAAATTGACCCAACAACAGACAGAGTTACTGTCGATGGTAAAGTAATAAAGCCAAAAGAGAAATACGAGTACATCTGGTTAAATAAACCACCTGAAGTATTGTCAGCCGCTTCTTCAAAAACTGGTGAATTGACCGTCGTCGATTTAGTCGACTCAGATAATCGGCTCTATCCCGTCGGTCGTTTAGACAAAGATTCTCAAGGATTGCTCCTGCTGACCAACGATGGCGAATTAACCCATCGACTAACTCATCCCAAATATCACATTCCCAAAACCTATGAAGTGTTTGTTTCAGGCAAAATTACCACAAAAAAAATAGAACGACTTCAAACAGGCATCAAATTGTCAGAAGGTATGACTCAGCCAGCAGAAGTGGAAATCATTGAACAAAACGAGACGGGGACTTGGTTAGAATTTGTACTGCATGAAGGTAAGCATCGTCAAATCCGCCGCATGTGTGCCACCGTTGATCTCCATGTTATTGACTTAATCAGAGTTAAATTCGGACCTGTTGAAATTAAAAATCTTAAGTTGGGCAAATCTCGTTCCGCTACTTCAGCAGAAATCAGCACATTGTATAAACTCGTTAAGTTACAGTAACTACCTACCAACCTCCACTTGATCCGCCGCCGCCAGAACGACCACCACCAAATCCACCAAACCCGCTACTTCTACTGCTTCCACTTGATCCACCACCAAATCCTGATTTACCCCCAATCCACCACGGATAACTTCCTGAAGCCACACTTTTCTTATATTCTTGAGATACCAGCCAATCAAGTAAAAGTCCGAACAATCCTGCCAGCAATAATCCTGTTATCCCCCAAACAATTGCTCCAACAATACCGCCGATGACTCCACCCAACCACCAAGATTTAGTTCTTGCCAAAATTGCCCAAACCCACTGCAACATCATAAATCCGAAAATAATTAGAGGAAACCATTCCTCCAAAAAATTTGCCGTAGTCGAAACTGTTGCCTCCGCGTGTATTGGTACAAGATCCTCACTCGCTGCCTTTAATATTCCATTCACTCCATCAATCACCCCTTGATCATAATTTCCCTCTTTAAATCGGGGAGTAATATCGTCTTGAATAATCCACGAGGACTCCGCATCAGTCAGCGCGCCCTCTAACCCATAGCCAACTTCAATTCGGACTTTTCGGTCATCCACTGCCACCAGCAGAAGCACCCCATTATCTTTACCTTTTTGACCAATACCCCATTCTTGAAATAACTTCTCTGCATAATTCTCAATCGTGTCGCCATCTAAGCTTTTAATGGTTACCACGGCCACCTGAGCGCTTGTTGAGGCATCAGTTGATGACAAAAGCTCCTCAAGTGATGCGCGCGTTTCAGTCGACAAAATCTCAGCAAAGTCATTGACATAACCAGTGGGACTCCCCGGTGATGAATAAGCACGCGCACCAGAAACCAACCCAAATAAAAGAGCGGTAATAATAAGGAGATGTTTTTTCATTTAAAACTGAACGGCTGGAGCTTGTTGTGCTGCTGCGTCTGCTTCGTAGTATTCGCGCTCACTAAAGCCCATTAAGCCAGCAATCAAACTGGTTGGTAATCGCTTAATTGAAAGGTTATACGTTTTAACCACATCATTGTAGCGAGATCGCTCCACATTAATCCTGTTTTCAGTTCCTTCTAATTGAGCCATCAGCGTTTGATAACTCTCAGAGGATTTAAGTTCTGGATAATTTTCCATGACAACCAGTAATCGACCTAAAGCTGTTTCCATTTGATTTGTCGCATCCACCTGCTCATCAACCGTGGTTGCTCCAGAATAGCGCGTTCGTGCTTCGGCAATCATGCCAAACACTTCTTGTTCTTGCTCTGAAATACCCTTCACCGTTTCCACCAAATTGGGAATTAAATCAAAACGTCGTTGATACGAAGTTTGGACCTGGGCCCATTGGGTATCAACCGATTCGTTCGCACTAATCAACCGGTTATATGCTCCGGCTGCCCAAAAACCTATAAACACCAGGATCCCTAAAATGATCCATCCTGTTTTTTTCATATGTGTATGAACCTTTCTTTTAGAATTAATATTTAAAGTATTTCACTATCCAATTCGTGTTGTTCCTGTTTTTTCTCCAACACGTATATATCTTGATTATACTCATTTACCCCGACAAAAGTCCCCTCATGTTTCAAGATTCGCTCCATTGGTTTACAGGCATGACAACCAGACTCTCCCTGGGGGCACTTAAATCGATTTAACTTACGAGCCAGTTTAATTTCTTTAGCAATTTTTAAGATCTTTTCTTCTGAATCTTCGGGGTCAGGCAGTTTTTTCTCAGTCAAGTCGTCATTTCGTTCCAAATACCAATAACTTGCTTTGACTACTTCCCTTGGCTGACAATTACTGGCAAGAAGATAATAAATTGGTAATTGAAGCGATTGTGGTGCCTCATCATATTTACTTGTCTTAAAGTCGATAATATGGACCCCATCTTGGTCAGGTAAATATTCCAGCCAGTCAATTTTGCCGCACAAAATAATATTGTCTTCTTCAGATAGCCAATAATAGGGGAGATCTTGTTTAATTTTGACTGCCAATTTTGCCACCGGTCCTGGGTGCTTAATTACCCGCTGTAACATTAATTCTCCCCGGTGCCGATATTCAACTTCTTGTTCTTCTGAAGTAAAACCTCCCTTTGTCCCATTCACTTTTTTCCAGACCCGCTCAAACTTAACCATCAACGGTTCTTTAAACCTGTCTTGTGTTGGGATTGTTGATAATGACTCAACTACTTCATGGACTGCTTGACCCAAAGCCAGGGCCGGACTCATGATTTTTACCTTGTGCCCCGTACCCGGATCTTTATATACATTATTCAAATAGTATGCCCGCGGACATTTCAAATAATCGGAAATTGAAGTGTGTGATACCCAGACAGCTGAAAATTTATCTTGAGCCATATTCTCTCCACCATTACGTAATTTGCAGTATAGCAAATAAAAATAATGATAAGATACGGGCTATGCCAACCGCTGTTTTACTCGACAAAATTCGCTCAGCCTACAACGTGGGTTCAATTTTTAGAACTTCAGATTCTGCCGGTATCGATAAAATAATTTTGGCTGGTTACTGTGCTATTCCGGGCAATCCAAAACTCCAAAAAACAGCTCTTGGAAGTCTTGATTCTGTCGCTTGGGAACACCATTGTGATTCGCTACAAGCTGCTAAATATTATCAATCCCTCAACTATCAATTAATCAGCCTCGAAACTGACGCCAGCGCCATCTCTATTTTTGATTACACTTTCCCGCAAAATTCATGCTTAATTTTTGGTAACGAAGAACAGGGGATTGATCCCGAAATCTTAAAAATATCAGATGCAATTGTCAAAATTCCTCACTACGGGATTAAAGAAAGTTTAAACGTTGCCTCAGCCGCTGCCATTGCCATTTATGAACTTCGTCGTCAGCAACCAAATTCATATTAAATATGAATTGAAACCAGAAAAATAAAGCTTTACACTAAACAAACACCGAAAAAAATAAGGTAATGACCAATGACTAAAACATTAATTCCCGAAGAAGAAATTAAACTAAAAATCGACGAAATTGCCTCCAAAATCGCCACAGAGTATCAAGATAAACCACTTATCTTAATTGGTGTTCTAACTGGTGGATTTATGGTTCTTGCCGATTTAGCCAGAAGTATTTGGCGCGCCGGCAAGCATGATGTTGAAATCGACTTTGTCACCACCAGCAGCTATCTCGATGACTGCGATAGTTCCCGCTGTCCTCCCAAAGTTACCGTTGATTTACGAAAAAACATTACTGATAAACATGTTCTGATTGTTGAAGATATTGCCGACACTGGTCACACCCTCAAACTGGTTCAACAATATCTTTCTGCCAACAACCCAGCATCAATTAAAACCTTTGCCCTCCTCAATAAGCCCTCTCGCCGCGAAGTAGAGATAGAACTTGATTACTTTGGTTTTGAAGTTGAAGGCTGGATTGAAGGATATGGACTAGACTCCATCCGTGCCTGCCCCACCGTCACCGTCAGAGAATAAATCGTAAAAATTTTTATCAACGTTCACTACGGCTGAAATGAAACAGCTCTTGCGAGTCTCTAATAAAAACGTGACTTTTTTCATATCCAAAACCAATTAAGTCAGTCACTATTTTCTCACTCGTGTATTTTTCTGGCATCCAATCATCGGGATGCATTTCTAGAAAAATATGACGGGGCGGGTGAGATTTCATAGTTTCTTCAAGACCAGAAAGTACTGGGCCTTCAAACCCTTCAACGTCAATAATCATTAAATCCGGAGATTTATATTCTCCATAATTTACTAACGCATCACCTTTTTTTACTTCCACCATAGCTACATTTTTATGTTTGGGGTGTTTGTGGAAACTGGGAGCTTTTCCACTGCAACCATCAGTATTTAGCAGAAGTTGAGAATCTTCATCTCCAAGCGCGAAACGACAAATATGAATGTTGTCAAAATTATTAAGCTGAACATTTCGTTCTAAACGATTTGAACAGTCCAAGTCAGGCTCAAACGCATAAACTTGAGCGTGTGGTGAAGTAGAATGAGCAAGCAGGGTGTAAAGTCCTTGGGCTGCTCCCACATTCCAAATACTCTTACAGTTATCCATAGAAGAAATAGTTTTGAGAATTTGCTTGGCATAATCCCTCTCTTTACCGAGGCGCGCCATTCTTAACCAATCACTCATATCAACGACGTGAGAAAGTGTTTTATTATCACTAATCCCGTGCAATCCTATTGGCAGTACCTGCAACTGGAGATTCTCGATCATAAGTCGATAAAGCGCTGAATCGATAACGTTTGTCGCCCACCGTACACGATTTTCGATAACAGAATGTGCTCGTTTTAAAACATTTCGCTCTTGATTCATCTGGGAATTATACAAAAAATCTGCTAAAAAAGTAAGAGATTAAGACTAATACTCTCTCATAATTTATTTTTTCAAAGAAATGAGTAAATTATCATAATCAGTTTCAGCTAAATAAAGTGATGCAATCAATAGGCTAGAACTAATCCAACGATTTCCACCATATTTTTTATCAGGATCAACAATATGAAATTGCTCACCCTTCACTCCATTAATAATTACGGCATGCGTAGCCGGATTCCCCACTGAAGCATCTGGAACGTAATCAAGCTTTAACTCATCATATTTGTTTTTGGGAGAATCATTTAAAAAGTTATAACTCACAACTGCAAAAATAGGACCACTTTCCAGCAATCTACACAAGTAATCAGCATCGATAATCGGAAAAACAATTTTCCCCCCATTTGCCAAAAAGGAAGTATATCCATCAAAAATCACATCCATCGCCTGATCATCATATCCAGAATGTTTTATATACTTTCTTCTCAATAGAAGTGACTGAATTAATTCATCATTACTTTTATCTTTATAGCTGCGATCAAAGATTTGGATATCAGTCGTGTGAATGGTCGTTTCAAATCCCAGCGACAAAAAATAACTTGCTACATGACCCAATGATGTCCCCAATGGTTTCCCGTCAGGAGAAATGTAAACTGGAACCTCTTTTTTTACTTAGTCTATCGTTTTTGAAATTTTATAGAAATTCAGTAATTGAGTAGCGCTCGCTTAAACACAGTCCTGAATTCCCTGAGAAATAAGTGACACGTCATAGAAGATAGATGTTGTTTGAGTCATAAACGCATTATATTCAATTTATTGTCGGAGAGACAGGAATCGAACCTTCCCTACCATTATTATCAACGAATAAACGCTTCAATATCCTGTCTAATTCCCTCAACACTAATCATTTTCAATGCCTCTTTGGGAGTAACCCATGTAAACTGTTGATGTTCATCCGATAAAACAACTTCCTCATTATCAGTTCTGCAATGATAAGTTAATCCTAGCAATTCATTCTCTGCCTTTTTAGATCCTCGAAATATATGCCACACACGCAATAATTTAATGATTGAAAAGTCCTTTAAGCCAAATTCTTCAAGTATCTCTCTACGAAGTCCTTTTTCAGGAGATTCAAACTGTGCTATCCTGCCATATCCAATTTCCCATTCACCTGCATGCCAATCGAGTGAATTATTTCTCTGAGCGAGAAGTATTTTTCCGCTGTTACCCAGCTCCATCACCGAGCCTACCGCCACCATAAACCTACCAACGGGATTACTTGTTGTGCTCTGATTATTGGGTTCAACCAT
>QKAA01000054.1 GCA_003247275.1 bacterium
GGGACGAGAACAAATTCAATCGGTTGTAATAACTTCTTCACCAACGATGTTTTATTTGGCCTGGGTGGACGATTGGCTGCATCAATCAAAAAGATCACCAACATACTAAGAAGGGTAATGGTTAGAATTCCACTTGAGGTTTGCGGCAACGTTTTTCCCATAACCGTTTGCGAAAAAGCCGGATTCACCATTGGTGGAATCAATGCTCCTAACGTAATCGCAAACCAGTTAACAGGCCAAAGTAAATGACTCTCTAACACATGAATCACTCTCATTGTTTTTTCCCAAAAAGGCATATCAGGCACAGTTAACCACTTTTTTATCACATAGGTATCGTCACTCACACCCCAAGCCCACCGTTTTATTTGTTCATACTGATTTAACATCGTTTTCCAAAAACCATCAGATTCGGCTGCATCGGCCAAAATTGGTAAGAAAATTGGCTCCACACTCACCTTACCCTCAGTCGCAAAATATGATTTAAAGAACATTCGATAATCTTCAGGAATAACATCAGTGTCCCAATAATCAATGCGGTCAATCAATTTCAAACTAATAGAATACGTTGAAAAATTAATTAAATTATCAGGGCGCATTAACACATACAGTTGAAACACTGAGAAAGTTGAAGCTAAAACTCTCACTGGTGCCGGAACACGCCAGATGTTGTTGTAAAACATAATTCCTGCCTGCCAGATACGTTCGTACCGGTGTGGCGAATCAAGAAATTGATAGGTCAAAGCCGCAAAGTATTGTTGATCCAACAACGCGTCCGAATCTTCACTGGTGATCGTCACGTATTCAATCGGAACCCCCATGGCATCCACCACTTCTTTTTTAGCAATTTTTGCTCCCCAAGAAGTATTTGAAGATTTACCCTTAACCTCGCCTTTAATGTCGGGGTGCATCGTTGTTAATAATCTGCCAAAAACACTGCCGTATTTCTTTTCCAAATAGGAAGCTTTCTCTAAAGCCGATTTTCCTTCTCTTTCTTCAAAAGACAGCATAATCACTAAGTTTTTTAAGGGGAACGTTTGAGTAGACAGAGTATCTAGTGTTCTCTCCAATGTTGTCAGCGGTTCCATATAAGTAGGAATCACCACAATATGATGCACTTTTTTCCAATCTGGGAATTGCCTCACATCGACCATCCAATCGTACGCAGTTGATGCTTTTAATCGAAAATGTGCCAATATTGCCAAAGAAGCCATGCTAATTGACCGATACAGCCAATAAATATTAAAACCAATAATATAGTAAGCAACGACCACCGGGAAAACCAATGATCCCCACAGAGGAAATAAAATAAGTGACCACGAAAAAAATCCAGGCAAAATCTCCAACAATCGTTGTGTTTTTACAGGATATCGTTTAAATAGTCGATTAAATAATCCAGTTGCCATAAATAAATTGTAGTGTAATTATGCCCCAATGTGGGGAAGTGAAAATAATTGGCAAGCGGCTTTGCCCGTTTGTTCAATTATCTGACTCAACGGTACATCAAGCACTTCTGCCAATTTCACGGCCGTAATTGTAACATTTGAAGGTGTATTTGTCTTACCCCGAAGCGGTTCAGGCGAAAGATAGGGTGCATCAGTTTCTAGTACCACCATCGATAGGGGAGTTTGTCGGATGGCAGACCTCAATAAATCGTTTTGCTTAAAAGTAATTAACCCTCCAACACCAATATGCCCGCCCAATTTTTGGATCATATGAATTTCCTCAACTGCGTGGCTAAAACAATGAAATACACCTAAAAAATCATGACTTCCATAAACTCGAGAAATTTCTTCAGTTGTGTCCATAAAGCTTTGTTTTTCTCGAGTATGTAAAATAACCGGTAAACGCTTGTCTCGGGCAATTTCTAATTGATTGGCAAGAAGTGTGCGTTGTTTATTAATAATCAGTTCTGCCGATGAATTATTACCCAAATAAGAATAATCAAGTCCAACCTCCCCAATTCCCACCACCTGCTTATCCTGACTGACAGTTTGAATGATCTCTAACGCTTTGGTGTGATCACTTTCTGCCGTAACTTCCTCAGGATGAATTCCAACTGCAGCATACAAATTCTCGTGTTGCTCTGCCAACGAAATTGCCATTTTAGAATCAACCTCGTTACTTCCGGGAATAATCATTGCTGACACTCCGCTTTTTAGCGCCTTATCCACCAGATTTTGCCAATCTGACAACAGTGGCTCCATATTAAGGTGAACGTGGGTATCAATCAGCATATTTTTCAAGATAATCTTGGGAATAATGGTTTTGGTGGCGTGATTTTTTCAGCAGTAAATAAAGCGATAATTTGTTCCGCCGTATCTGGCATAAACATCTGTAGCTGAGTCGCAATGAAAATAATCTCTTCACCACTTTGCCTCAAAAATAATTCAAGTGAGCTTCCGGAAAGTTTCCACGGCTGTTTTTCATCAATCACTTTTTCTAAATTCTTGATCCGATTCCAAATTGACTCCAGCGCCAGATCAAATCGATACGTCTCTAAGGCCTCACTAATTGCTGGATCCACAGACTCTTTTCGCGTCAAAGACAAAGACATCTCTGCTCGTGCGCATAAATTAGCAATTCGCGACACCGTGTTACCCAAAGAATTTGCCAAATACCCGTTATAGTAGTGATCAAATTTCTCCCATGTTACGTCCATATCTCCGGAAACAGGGCCAAGAGACAGCAATAAGTAACGAGTCCCATCAATCCCGTATCGCTTCACCATATCCACAGGAGAAATAACATTACCAAAGCTCTTGCTCATTTTTTCGCCATTCACCGAGATAAATCCATTAATCAGTATTTGCCTTGCTGGCGGTAATTGCGCCGATAATAACATCGCCTGCCACATGGCCGACTGTTGCCGCAAATTATCTTTACCCGCAATTTGCACTCCTGGCCAAAATTGAGTAAATGTGTCTGAATCTGGCCATCCCAAAGTAGAAATATAGTTAATTAATGCATCAAACCAGACGTACATGACGTGATTCGGGTCACCAGGGACTTCAATTCCCCATGGCATTTTCTCTTTCAATCGAGAAATACTAAAATCCTGTAATCCACCGGCCACAAAACTAGTAATTTCCGCTAATTTTTCTTTAGGCACCACAAAGTCAGGCTGATTTTTATAAAGATCAAGTAATGCTTGCTGATATGCCGAAAACTTAAAGAAATAATTTTCTTCTTCTCGTATTTCCAACTCTATCTGTGGGTGAAGGGGACAGTGGTTGTCGACTAATTCAGAATCAGTTTTTTCCAACTCACAACCAACGCAATATTTTGTCTTATAGATCTTTTTATAAATATCGCCATGATCTGCACACCTCTTCCAAAAAGCCTGAGCTGCCTCCACGTGATGAGGGTCAGTAGTGCGAATAAAGTGAGTCACACTTAAATTAAGCAAGGTAGATAATTCACGAAACTTTGCCGCATAACCATCAACATACTCTTGAGGACTAATACCAGCCTCTACCGCTTTGTTATAAATTTTTTGTCCATGTTCATCAGTTCCTGTATTAAAAATAACCTCGCATCCCATTACCTTATGAAAACGCGCCAAAACATCAGCAGTAATAATTTCCCAAGCAAAACCAATATGTGGTTCTGCATTCACATAGGGCAAAGTGGTTGTAATGTAATAAGGTTTCATAGTAGTTCTGATTGTACCAGATTACGTTTAAGAAAAATGAGGTATAAAAAACGCGAAAAAGTGTTTTATACGTGTCGCTCTTTGAGTTGCCGTTGCTTGAACACGCGCTTTTTCAATAATCTTTTGCCAGCCCGGCTGATCAATTCGCTCTTGAATAGTGGCAATAGTTGCTGAAGACACTTTGAGTCGTTTTTTCATTGATTCATAACTCTCACGATTTGTGAGAGCCGTTGCGATGGCGATACGTTTCATTACTGCCACTCGTTCAGTTTCAGTCAGTAATTCAGACAAGATTTGTTTTGCCTCGGAAGCATTTCGAGTTTCTGCTAGAACGCCGCTCAGAATCGATAATAAATAATGGGATTGTTGCTTTGACAGAGGTTTTTTTGATAGTCGCATAGGTACATTCTATTGTACGTAAGTGCATCAAAAAAATCAGGGGTAATTTAATTAATTAAACTGCTTCTTTTAAAGAATGAGTTGATTGAGAAATCCGCCAATAATATGTCCAAACGATATTAAAAAATATCAATAGCAAAACAGTCACTAGACTATCAATATGATTGATATGAAGCCACAGCCAAACAGCAATTGATAATGCTAGTAACAAACTCTGTTTCCAACGACCAGAGATTGCCGTAAACAACCAAAAAACAATAAAAAAACTAAAAAACAGAACGGGGAAATAACTACTTTTCCAAAAAATATTTGCCACAAAATCTGGAGACAAAAATATAAATACAAAAAACAAAGCCACAACATTTATAAATAACAAACACAACTGCTGTATAAAGAGGGGATTATGAACGTGAATTTGAGGTCTAGTCATCAGTTTATTATAGATAAATTGCGTGAGTTGATAATTAACCCTAACATTGTAACCCAAATTGATATAATGATCCTCGCATGACTTTATTCGAGACACTTATCCTTATCCTCGTTGCTGGAATTGGTTTTATTATTTGGTTCTATTTAGAAAAACTAAAGACCAAAAATAGTAGCCAAGAACCCATCATTAATTGGCTGCAAACTACTCAAGCAGAAATACAAAAACTGCAGTTATCCCTCACCAATACCCTCCAACAATCTGACAAAAATGTGACCGATACTCTCCAAAAAAGCTATGACACGTTAAATCAACGTCTTGATTCTGCAGCTAAAGTTATCGGTGAACTCAAAGATGAAACCGGCAAGTTTTCTGAAATTGGCAGATCAATGCAATCGCTTCAAGACTTCTTAAATTCTCCCAAACTTCGAGGTAACATCGGCGAACAAATTCTGGCTGATCTCATGAGTCAAGTTCTACCCACCGATTCATTTGAAATGCAGCACCGGTTCAAATCGGGTGATACAGTTGATGCCATTATCAAAACCAATGCTGGAACTATTTCCATAGACTCGAAATTCCCGATGGAAAATTTCAGTAAATTAACCAAAGCAGACACCAAAAAAGAGCAACGTGTTCACGCCAAAACCTTCGCCAGCGATGTCAAAAAACATATTAAAAGTATTAGTGAAAAATATATCAACCAAGACGAAGGTACTATCGATTTTGCTCTCATGTACATCCCTGCCGAATCAATTTATTACGAAATAACTGCCAATCAACCAGAGCTATCTCAATTTGCGCTAGATAATCGAGTGCTCCCTGTCTCACCAGCTACTTTTTATGCTTTTTTAAGAACAATTTTAGTCAGTTTCGAAGGTCAGCGCATCGCTAAAGAAGCCCAATCAATTTTGCAACAACTTCGCTCCATTCAAAAAGATTCAACTCAATTTTCATCCAAACTAGACACCTTATCTCGACACATCACCAACGCCTACAACAATATGTCGTCAGTCACCACTGATTTTAATCAGCTTCAGCAAAAAATAAATCACACCAACTCAATCGAATCAGGAATCAAGCATGATCTCCTCAACTAAATTAAGTGACGTCACAGATGCGAGATAGCAAACTAAATAAACAGCAAAAACAAGTTGTTACCCACGACTCGGGACCACTCTTAATCGTCGCCGGTGCCGGCACTGGTAAAACCACCGTTATTACTGAACGCATCAAATACTTAGTCACTAAAAAAGAAGTCGATCCCTACTCAATTTTTGTTACCACCTTTACCGAAAAAGCTTCAGAAGAACTTAAAATTCGCTTAGATCAATCCATGCCCTTTGGCTATCGCGAACCTTGGGTAGGAACATTCCATAGTCTCTGTGAACGCATTCTTCGTCTTGAGGGTTTAGAAATTGGTATTAATCCCAGCTTCACTATTATGACCGCCACCGATCAATGGCTCTTTCTAAAACAACATTTGTATGAGCTTGATCTTCGCTACTACCGACCCTTAGGTAATCCCACCAAATTCATTCAAGCAATGATTACTTTCTTTGGTCGATTGGCCGACGAAGATATTTCACCTGATCAATTTATCCATGAAGTTCAACAACATCAGGAAGAATTAGTGGCCATTGATCAAGCTGAATATGATCGATTACATGAATTGGCCAAAGTCTACCAACAGTACCAACAATTAAAATATGAATATAAAAAAGTCGATTTCAGTGACTTAATTAATTTGACCTTAAAATTATTCCGCGATCGCCCCAATGTGTTGCATCGATACCAAAAACAATTTCAACATATATTAATAGATGAATTCCAAGATACCAATATCGCTCAATTTGAATTAATTAAATTATTGGCTCCACCAAAAAACAATCCTAACTTAATTGTTGTGGGGGATGATAATCAATCAATTTATAAATTCAGAGGCGCTTCAATTTCAAACATTCTCCAATTCATGGACATCTATCCTCAAAGCCAAACGATTGTTCTAACTAATAATTACCGATCTACCCAACAAATATTAGATGCCTCCTATCAGTCCATTCAACAAAATAATCCTGATACCCTTGAATCAAAACTACATATCACCAAAAAATTAATTCCTCACACAACAGAGCAAATCAATCCAGAAGTAGTTGAATTTGAAACCAACCTTGATGAGGTCATCTGGACTGTCAACAAAATAGTGGAATTAGTTACCAAAAACGGTCTTACCTATAAAGACATTGCCATTTTAACTAGAGCCAATAGTCAACTTGATCTCTATGTCTCGACTCTAAAAGCAGCTGGTATTCCTTATCAGCGAGTTTCTAATAGTGGGCTTTTTGACCAAGAAGAAGTAAGTGGTTTAATAGATTTCTTGCACATCTTAAGTGACCCCACAGACTCAATTCAATTATTTAAAGTGGCCCAAAATCCATGGTGGAAACTTGATGCTCTTTATCTCCTTGACCTCTTGAACCGAGCCAAAAATCAAGGAACTGATTTATGGTCACTATTTCAACAAGAAGAGACTACTCAAAAATGTGTCAGCTTTATAAATCAATATCGTCAAATGTCCACCAACTCATCAGCCAGAGATTTACTCACTAGCTTCATCGAAGAAGTTCAATATATAAAACCTCTGATCGAAACGGAATCAATTGAAAACACACTCAAACTCAAAAATATTAACTTATTCTTCAATAAATTAAAGCAGTACGAGTCTCAAGTAAAAGATAACAATTTAATTACCTTTTTAGAAATATTAGATGAATGGATTGAGGCCGGTGAGAACCCTGGACAAGCTCAAATTGAAGACATTGATACGGTTTCCTTAATGACTGTTCATTCAGCCAAGGGGTTAGAATTTCCAGCCGTATTTGTTGGTAGTCTCCTTGCTGGACGCTTCCCCAGCAACAATCGAAAAGACAGTATTATCTTGCCCGATCTTTTTGTCAAAGAAACTATGAACTCGGGCGATGTTCACCTCCAAGAAGAAAGACGTCTATTTTATGTTGCGCTTACTAGAGCAAAAACCTTTTTATACCTTACTTACGCAAAAGACATGGGCGGTGTTAAAAAATGGAAACCGTCAGGTTTTATTTCTGAAACCGGTCTAAATGTTGCCCTCCCAGCTAAAGAAGAATCAAATATAACTATGAGCACAACCAAACCTATCGTCCCCTCATATATCACCGACGGGAAATACCGCATCGATAAGGTCTCATTCACTCAAGTTGACACCTTTACTGCTTGCCCCCTACGATACAAATTTAAATATCTCCTCAAATTACCTACCAAAGAAACAGGCGCAGCTGGCTATGGCAACGCCGTTCATCAAACTCTCCAAGCGTTTGAACAACAACGATTACACGGCACCCTTTTATCTGAAAAAGAATTAGTTGAATTATTTTTAACCAATACTGCAGAAGTAACCTTTATTAACAAAGAACAAAAAAAAGCCAGAATCGAGCAGGGGATAAAAGCCATTAAACAGTATTATCAGCAAAAAGACACCTTATTGGGTACACCCAAAGAACTCGAAGTTTCTTTCAAAATAAAACTAGACACCGGTGTGTTAGTTGGCAAAATCGATAGAATTGACCTTCTTCCCAACGGAGAATACGCCATTCTCGATTACAAAACCAGCGATGTAAAACCTCAGCCAAAAGTTGATAAAGACGAACAATTATCAATTTATGCTTTAGCTGTCGAAGAAATTTTTCATCTTCCCGTGGACACATTGGGACTCTACTTTTTTGATCATGCCGAATTAGTCACCACTACTAGAACTCCCAAACAAATTGCCGCTACCAAGGCTAAACTGAACAAGCGACTCTTACAAATGCAACAATCAGATTTTCCTGCCAAACCTGATGTTAGCAAATGTAATTGGTGTGAATTTAACAAAATTTGTCCCTTTTCTGCCACCAAAAAATAACTTCATCAAGTTGCACTAATATCTCCTATTCAGCTGAAGCATTTTTCTGCTACACTACCCTGTTATGAAACAAAACAAACAATTGTTTACTATTTTTTTGGTCGTTTTTATTGATCTAATGGGCTTCGGGCTCATTCTTCCACTTCTTCCCTTTATAGCCGAAAAATTTTCTGCCAGTCCCCAACAAATTGGCATCTTAGCCGCCACCTATTCACTGTTTCAGTTTATCGCCGGACCAATCTTGGGCAGATTATCGGACCAGTACGGCAGAAAAAAATTACTCGTTATTTCTCAATTTGGTACTTTTCTAGGATTTTTGCTCCTCGCCTCAGCCAACTCTTTGCCACTTCTATTCCTCTCCCGAATTATTGACGGCATAACTGGTGGGAATATTTCCATTGCCCAGGCATATATCGCTGATATTACCGATTCAAAAAATCGAACCAGTGGTATGGGAGTCTTAGGCGCAGCCTTTGGTTTAGGTTTCATTATTGGCCCTTCATTGGGGGGTCTCCTGTCCAAAAACGGTTTTACCCTTCCCGCCTTAGTAGCTGCCGGCATTTCACTTATCAGTATGGTGGTAACTTCAATGTTACTCAAAGAAACAGTCGTCAAAAAACGATTTAATATCACCAAACAACAATCAGCCCTCAAGAAATTTGCCACCGTTATTGCCGACAAAGAACTGCAAAACTACGCTCTCATTTTCTTTTTACTCAACTTAGCCTTTTCCAGCATGCAAGGAATTTTCGCTCTTTGGGCTCAAGCTAGATTTAATTGGACTTCCCAACAGACAGGATATTTATTAGGTTTTGTTGGGTTACTATCCGTCATTTCTCAATTAAAAATACTTCCTTTTGTCAATAAAAAACTGGGCGAGCGCCGCACTTTAAAGCTAGGTATTCCCCTCATGGCTTTTGGATTGATTGCCCTCACCCTCACTCCATCAGGAGGGTTTGTTTATTTGGCAGACGTATTTATGGTCGTAGGCAATAGTTTCGTTGGTCCCGCACTGCAATCTCTTGCTACCAAAGAAGTTGATCCGTCTGAATATGGCAGTACGTTAGGGATATTTCAGTCAGTTGGCAGTTTAGCCCGCATCGCAGGCCCAGCGTCAGCGGGATTTGTTTTTGCCGCCCACCACAATCTCCCCTTTGCCACCGGAGCTGTTCTCATCCTCTTCGCACTCTTATTTATTCCAAAACCACTAAAAAACAAATTATTCGGTCACGCGCTGTAAGTAATCACCCGTTGTCGTATCAATCACGATTAAGTCGCCTGTTTTAATAAACAAAGGCACCTGAACCTCAATTCCAGTTTCGACAGTCACCGGTTTCTTGGGCGCATTAACTCGGTTACCCGCCACTGCATCAAAAGCTTCAGTAACTCTCATAGTCACGTGAGCGGGAAGTGATGCGCCAATGGCCTTTTCTTCATAGAACAAAATAGTCACTTTTAATTCTGGAGTTAAATAACCAAATTGATCCTCAATTAAGGAAAAAGGAATGGTTGCTTGTTCATACGTTCTTTGATCCATAAAAGTAACTTCGTCACCATCGCGATACAGAAACTGCATTTCCTTTTTCTCGACATCAGCCACTTCCACTTGCTCATTAGTCTTATAGGTAAAGTCTTGAGCTGATCCAGTGTGAGGATTTTTGAATCTCACCCGCATAATCGCCGATCCTTTTCCTGGAGACATGAACTCTGTTTTCGTCACCAATTGTGGGATTCCCTTAAAAATAAGATAGATTCCTTTTGAAATATTTCCTGCATTAGTTGTTGCCATAATAAATCTCCTTTGTTGTACTCGCGTATTCTACTTGAGACCCTCCCTAGAGGTCAAATAGCTCATTGGCCGGAAAAAAAAGTGTTTCAGCCACGGAATCCACGTTTGCTGCCAACATAATTAATCGATCCACACCCACTGCAATCCCAGCTACTTGAGGCAAGCCAGACTCAAGAGCGGCAAGCAAATCCTCGTCAATCGGATAATCAGTTTTATCTAAAGTCTTTCGGGCTTGCAGATCAGCTTCAAATCGGCTTCGCTGCTCAGGGGCATCCACCAATTCAGAAAAACAATTACCCAACTCTAATCCTGCCAAATAAACTTCAAATCGTTCAGCAAATCGAGGATCACGCTGCTTTTTTCGTGCTAGGGATGCTTGAGACAGGGGATAATCATAGATAAACGTAGGTTTACCACTGTTTTTCAAACTTGGTTCAATTTCATTAAAAAATATCTGATAGAACATCTGCTCCCAAGTTGTGGTCTCATCCACCCGGTAACCCTTTTCCTTACCAACCACTAACAATTGTGACTTTGAAAGCAATGTCTCAACATCAATATGTGCAAAACGCTCAAATGCTTCGGCCACTGATATTCGCTCCCACGGAGAAGATAAGTCATAGTATTCACCTTGATACTCCCAATGAGTCAGATCAGCTTGTGGTTGAGTCACTTGAATTATCCTTATAAATAATGCCTCGAAATCATCCATGATCTCTAAATAATCTGCCTCGGTTCGGTACCACTCTAACATGGTAAATTCAGGGTTATGTTGTCTTGAAGCCTCTTCTTCGTTTCTAAAACATCGCGTTATCTCAAATACATTTCCAATCCCTGCAGCTAGTAGTTTTTTCAAACTATATTCCGGACTCATAATCAAAAACGCTGAACGTTTTTTTTGCAAAGATGTTGTGAGTTCTGTTTTGAAAACTTCCAAATTAGGTTCAATTGAAGGTACCGGTACTAACACCGGAGTTTGCGCTTCATGGAATTGTTTTGATTTAAAAAATTCTCGAATCACGTCAATTACTTTCTCCCGCATTAAATATTGAGGAAGTAATTCTTGATTCGCCTTAATTTTTTGCCACGTTTTTTGTTTCATAATTAATTCAGGAGTGATTGTACCGCATCATCAACGATTTAAAATGGCCAACGCCACTTCTTATACAGTGGTGGATAATAGACTTCTATGCCGCCAAAACCAGACTTAAACCGCGAAAATCCGCCAAATCGTTTTTGTTTTTTCGCATATCGCTCATCTAATACTCCATCAAAATCAAATCGATAAAATCCTTTTAAACGTGCCTCAATCATTCCCTCCCATACCAACAAAGAAGGGGCAAAACCCTTTCTTCCCTCTATAGTTGAGCCGTTCAAATTATAAAAAACAGCGTCTGTTGCCTCATAGAAAAATGCCACCGAAACTAACGTTTTGGTTATCGTATCTCGTGCCTCCACCACAAATCCTTGATGAGAAAATGCTTGCCATTGTTTGAATAACCAAGATTGAGGTAGCAACAACATTGATATTCTTTTTGCATTTGCCCTCAGCAGCGCGTAATACTCCTCCATCAATGGCGCGTTTTTCGTCACCTCATCAAGTGGTTTAATTGACACCTCCCACAATTTTTCTGCTTTGCGAACGTTATACCGAGTCTTTGGTTTAAAGTCGGCCATCAGTTCTTTTTGAGATTTTTGTATATCAACAATTCGCGTCTTGGTTGTTAACATAAAATCATTGCCCGGAAAATAAC
>QKAA01000083.1 GCA_003247275.1 bacterium
AGCTGAGCTTTCCGTTTTGTCGGTGATACTGGCCATCATTTTGACGGAGCGAACGGGATATTTGCCGGCTGCAGATTCGCCGGAGAGCATAACCGCGTCAGCTCGATCGTATACGGCAGTGGCCACATCAGAGACTTCGGCCCGAGTGGGTCGAGGATTACTAATCATAGACTCGAGCATTTGAGTGGCGACAATGACGGGTTTATCTTCTTCGATGCAACGTTTAACAATCATTTTTTGCAGAGCAGGAACTTCTTCGATGGGGTACTCGATACCTAAATCGCCACGGGCCACCATAACTCCATCTGATGAGGAGAGAATTTCTTCAAAGTGTTCAACGGCATCGGGATGCTCGATTTTAGCGATAATGGCACAATCAACTTTAAGTTTGTCCATTTCATGACGAAGAGCGTTGATATCATCAGCATTTCGAACGAAGGAAAGAGCAACGTAGTCAACAGTGTGACGAGCAGCTAATGAAAGTAATTCTAAGTCTTTGTCGACTAAGCAAGGAAAGTCGAGGGAAATTCCGGGAAAATTAACGGTTTTGCGATTTTTTAGTTCTCCCCCTTCGACCACTTCTACCTGGCAGGCTCCATCTTCAATTTTGGTAACGGTAAATTCTAAAAAACCATCATCAGCAAGTACGGTATTGCCGACGCTTAAAAGATTAATAACGCTGGGATGATCGAGGATAACCCCTTTTTTTTGAGAATCGGGAGCAACGAACCAAAAATGATCTCCAGGATTGGTGAAAAAATGTTCTTCAGGTAAACCATCAACGCGAACTTCGGGACCCTGCAGGTCAATTAAGGTGGCAACACGTTTATTTAATTTTTTGGCAATTTTTTCGACTCGAACCATTTTTTCGGCGTGCCAGTCGATATTGCCATGCTTCATGTTGAACCGAAAGACATCAACTCCGGCATTAATCATAGCTTCAATTTTTTCTTCAGATTCGGAGGCGGGGCCAATAGTGGCGACAATTTTAGTTCGACGCATACATTTTCCTTTTAAAGATTGCTCTTTTTATTAAATTGAGGAGCAGTTGGTATTGTAGCGTGAATTGACTTAAATTGCAGGTGATTGCAGTTTGTAAATAAAGTAGGAAGTAATCGTTTCTATATCTTTAATGGTTTGGTTTTGAATCAGGCTTTCGATATTAGAGGATTTAATTAGTTTGACGGTTAACCCTTGTTCGGATGCGTCAAGATTTTGCTTTCCTGGAATCAAGTTGGTGGCAAGAAAAACTTCAAATGATTGGTCCATAATTCCGGGGGCTAAATAGTATTGACCTAGACTTTTGATGTTTTTTGCCTGATAACCCGTTTCTTCGCTCAATTCTCGTTTAGCGCAGTCAATTAGCTGTTCATTAGGGTTAGCACTGCCTTTAGGAAATTCTAAAGTAACCGCTTTGACGGGATAGCGATATTGTTCAACCATGACAAATTCGCCACTTTGGAGAATGGGAATGGTGAGAGCAAAATCTCTTTTGTGGACGTAATTATAATCAAGTGTTTGATTATTGGGTAAAGTAATCGTGTCTCGTTTGAGTGAAAACCAACCGGCATCGGCAATGGTGGATGAGCTAATACATTTAGGTTCGTTCATGATTACGTCCTTTTTTTGTATTTGCGGAGACGGAGGGACTCGAACCCTCGGGACCCTTTCGAGTCAACGCTTTCCAGGCGTTTGCCATAGCCACTAGGCGACGTCTCCATATTTGTTTGTCTTGGCGCTGTGCCTCTGGAGGGAATAAGAGCTTGCTCGTTTCGTTAAGAGTAACTTATCGTTACTTTTCTTACTGAAACTGCGCTTCCTCGTATATTCTGTCGTATAAGATCCTTTTAGTGTTCTTATACTCTGAATATCGAACTCATGTTATATTCCCAAACTAGACTTTATTGCCTCTTTTTTCTCCAGATTGGAGAAAAAAATGACAATGTGCCTCTGGAGGGAATCGAACCCCCATTACAAGTTCCGGAAACTTATGTTCTATCCATTGAACTACAGAGGCGGATTCAACTCGCTACCGGAGCTTATTGTACCATTCAAAGTGCTTTTCAAAGAGTGTTTGTGGTTAATCAATTTTCATTGAGAGGAGGTAGATTGGCGAAGGGGTTTTCTTGGTTAGTGGATGACTCAATAGAATTGATGATCTCTTGGCTCAAGCTGGGGAGATTTTGGATAACAAAATAACTACCAACGACAATTATGGCCCAGCCAAGAACGGAAATTATCCACATCCAGGTGATATTTTGATCTTTTTTCCAATCGGTGCGCTTTTCAGCATAGAGATACAGTTCTATCCCATAGGCAAAGGAGAACCAACCAACAAGTAAGCTCATAATTGGGCCATAAAAAGCGAGTATGGTTTGGCCAATGCTACCAGCTTGTTCAAAAAGATTTGGAAGAAAGTTGGTAGCGATTGATTCAACAATTCCCAAACAAAGAGCTGCAACAAAAATTCGAGCAAAATTTTGAGAAATAATGGTGTAACTACCTTTGAGGGCGTCCATGCCGCGCTTATTATGAATAATAGCTTGTTGGGGGGTATAAGACAGGAAAATAGCCATAAGGACACCGGGAATGAAAACAACAAAAAAACCACCGAAGACAAAGAAGCTAGAAATGAGACTAATGCCGATGAGGGGAATTATCAGGGAGAAACCTTTTTTAAGATGGGCTTTTAATTTTTGTTTTTTCGATTCTGCTAAGATGCTGGTTTGGGCATAAGAAAAGGCAGAAATGACAACGCTGCTTGCAAGCACGATGACCAAAATAATTAAGGCGCCGTAGGCTGCTTGTTGAGGATGGGAAATAAAGTATTGTTCCCAGTTGAATGATCGGATTTGGTTTACATCGCCGGCGATAGAAACGATTGAGGAGAATAAAACTCCTCCTAAGATGACCATCATGCCAAAAACGATGGCGATGATAATGAGGTTGATACTGATAATACTTACTAGATGAAGGCGAAGGCGGTTCCAGCTGTTTACAAATTGTTGCTTGATAAAGTCAGTCATAGATGTGGCTTCATTTTTCTTTGCAGGAGTTGTGGGGGCTTGATCGGTGGTAATTTGAGCTGATATGTCTTCCATATGGTCAATTTTCTTTGCTAATTTACTAATAATTTACCTCTATCAAGAGTATATCTGAAAGTTGAAGCGGCAAGCAAATTG
>QKAA01000040.1 GCA_003247275.1 bacterium
TGACTATACGAAAACTCGCTCCCCCGAAGCAACTTCAAAGGTACTCCCCCTTCCACCACAAATGCCTCACCTTTAAGCATCCAGATGCCAAAAGCATCAATGTGTTGACTCCCGAAACGTACCACTCCTATCACCACATACAAAAAATTAATCAGCAATAGCAAACCACAACCAATGATTAATCCTCGTTTTACCACGACTGTACCTCAAGATAATGTTCATAAATCTGCTCTTCTTGCTCACCAGCTGGCACAAACGACTGATAACCACCTCTCACATCCTGCCATATCCGTACCAGAAACACCCCACTTCGCATCAACATCATGCCGCCCAAAACCACTAGCAAAGCCTTACTAATCACCATTAACAATCGCCTCATACCTCTATCATACAGACTGAAATAAAAAACGACCGAGATAGTCGTTTTTATATTTATGCTGGGGGGAGGTGTCCCAGAATACTTCGTATCTGAACACATTTCTCACGCCCCTTCGGGGCTTGATGTGCAGATTCTCACCCAAGGGTTCTCACAAAATGCACCACCACAAAAAAAAGAGACCACTTCGGGTCTCATTTTTGTGCTGGGGGGAGGATTCGAACCTCCGTAGGCTTGCGCCGATGGTTTTACAGACCATTCCGATTGTCCACTCCGGCACCCCAGCATTCTTGTCACTCATTTGTTGTTAAGGGAGCCTGAACTGGGAATTGAACCCAGGACCTCAGTCTTACCAAGACTGCGCTCTACCAACTGAGCTATCCAGGCATACGAATATCATCGGCAATCTTATCAAACTTCTGTCCCCGCCTCAATCAGGTATTTATTTATTCCTGGAATCTGCACTTCACCCTCATAAAGGGTATCAAACAACCATGCTGCAGGAACTTTAGTCTTCCCTTCACAATTAAAGATCTTCTCAACTTCTGTCTGCGTTAAACCAGACTTCTTAACAATATCGCCAACAGGAATATCAGGACAAGACCCTCTAAACTTCCTCTTTATAGCTATAGATGCCAGATCATGTACCATCGCATAAATCGGATCAACTATAAAGTCTACATGTCCTAAGTCATTCATATTCCAATATAAGTTATCCACTGTTAAATGAGGTTGCTTTTCCTTTACCGCCACCATCAAGCGCTCTTTTCCCCAAAAACTTTTCTTTCCTCTCCGCGCCATATTTGGTTGTTTTCTCGTTCCATTCTCATCTGCCTCAATAAAAGATCCTATCTCTCCACTTTCCAACACAAATTTTTGATCATATGGTTGCCCAACCAACTCCACATTCAATCGTTTAGCCAATTCTTGTGTCAAACTAAAAGCATGGGTATATTCTGATTTTGGACTCCCTTGAGATACCCGATTCAACGTTCTCCAAATCTGGCCCAAGTACTCCCCATATTCATGATACGTCTCTGTAACGTTGCTCCACACCTTGGCTGTGTCCAATGTTTCTGGTTGCGGCGAATAATTAACTTCCATATCTATTAAAGTAGCATAAAAAAAACCCCACAGGCGCGGGGGCTAGAGGAAAGATTTCCCCGGATAATTCCAGGTGGGTAAGCTGCAGACCTCTGTAGTTGCCTACTAGCGCCTGACGCGCTTTCCCGAAAATCTAACACTTTTGTGGAGGAAAAATGTTCCTCCGGTTCCCGCTTTCTGTAGGGCCCATTCATTATGGCAAATTGAAGTTCAAAGTCAACTGTTACTACTACGTAAAAAGTAGTAGTTTTAACGTAAGAAAATAAGGATAAGCACCAGGCAAAAAATTAATTCCCAAACTCTTCCATCAACCACTTAACTAAGCCATAATATCCCTCATCTAACACCTCACCTCCCATATGCGCCACTTGTTGCCGTAATTGGGCATCTTTACCAATCATTACCCCTCTACCACCCGACACCAAAACTTGCGCCAACGCTGGCCAATCTGCCCACGATTCACCCACATAACCGACTGCCGATAAAGGCATCGAAAGCTCCACACTCACCTCAACTAAACCAGTTCCTTTATCAATTCCCTTTGGAATCACGCTCACCGACTCTTCCAATTTCTCCACCACTAAATCAGTTTTCCGTTTCTTAATCGCCGACGTCAGCACCTTTTCCACTTCTTCAGGATTAGTTCGCTCTTTTTGATCAAAGGCATAGGGATACCAAGTAGAGACGTACTCTTTCCGCCAGTCCTCCCACACTCGATCTGATAAATCTGCCTCTGCCACCGATTGTCGCACCAAAGCCCGATCCTCATCATTCAATCGATGCAAACACACCCCGCGTGACAACTCTCCCATTGATGGTTGCCACCAACCACACCCCCCCTCTGCAATCACTGGTCCATTCATATCAAACAATTGATGAACTGCTCGAGCAAACCGAATTTCTCGACTGGTATTAATTCCCACCAAACTTCCCGACCGCATCGCCATAAACACACCAGTAACCACCGCCGCCTGCATCCCTCTACCGGAAGGCCCCGTCAACGTCCCTTCAACATCGAAAATCCACAGCCGCCGATTACTTTGCGCCATAGGTTTTTAACCCGATAACAAACTGGTCAAATAAGCTCGAAACTCAGTTGATACCTCAGGATTTTTCAAAGCAAACTCCACCACCGTTTTCAAATATTCCAATTTGTTACCCGTATCGTGGAACACACCACCCTCAATTTCTTTAGCTAATATTCGTTTATTGTCTTGAAGCATCAACTTTAAGGCGTCGATATAGTAAAACTCCTGACCTTCTTTTAATTCCGACAATACCTGAGTCAAATAATCAAAAATGTCCGGTGTAAACACGAAGCCTGATACTGTCGCATAATCAGACGGGGCCGCAGCTTTACCCGGTTTTTCAATTAAGGTCTTAACATCCAACACTCCTGGCTCAATCTCAGTGCCTCCCGCAAACCCATATCGATCGTAATCCTCATCTTTTTTAGCCTTAAGCGATGCCAACACTGAACAACCATATTTCTCATACACCGACAAAAGTTGCTTAAATCGGGATGGATCCGACGTAATAAAATCATCACTCCAGGTATAAATAAATGGCTCATCACCCACCAATTCCTTCACATTAATCAGTGGAGTTCCATTTCCATACGGACCTTTTTGTCGCACATAGACAAAATTAGCCATTTCCCCAATTCGTTTTACTTGATCCAACAAG
>QKAA01000032.1 GCA_003247275.1 bacterium
GCCAAACAATTGTCGCCATCGAAAATAATAAATATCTCCCCTCATTAGGCCTAGCCATTAAAATTGCCAAGGTTTTTAACACCCCAATCGAAACACTTTTTATTGAAGATGAATCATAATTCATGAAAGGTAATCTATGACCAAAAATTCATCAAGTATTCTCAAAAAGATCAGCTATCTCGCAGCCATTGGCTTTAGTATTTTTGCCCTTTTCTTTGTCATTACCTGCACCTGGATTGGTTTTGACGTCAAAGATCAATGCAAAATTGCCCAAGATAAATATCAAAGTGATTGTGTTACTTCCCTTTCCGCTCTTGTCGAAGATGAATCAATGCCTTTTCGTCAGCGCAATTCAGCTATTTGGGCCTTAGGCCAACTAGGTGACTCTAAAGCCCTACCCACCCTCGAAAAATATTACACCGGCATCATTCCTGCTAGAGAAGCATTGGATCAAGGCATCAGCCAATACGAACTCCAAAAAGCCATCAAGATGGCAAAAGGTGGTCTCAACCTATCTAAACTTTTTTGGAGCTACAAATAAAAAACCCGCTCCCCTTTAAAAATTCCCCGGCTTAATCAGATCGTGGTACGATAAAAATAGTGGTTAAAAAACACATTACAGGAGATGAAGGTATGAATTTCTCTATTCGTAAATTAGTCTATGCCAGTTTAGGTCTTGGCCTTGCCATCGGTATTGCCAACCCCAAAACCGTTCTCGCTGGCACCATTACCATTAATCAAAATGGCACTATCTCCGTTCCTATTGCTACCTCTGTTCTAGGAAAATCCACAACTGGTGTCACCAATTCAGCTAAAGATAAAGCTGAAAAGACTACAACAACCATCAAGCAGCTGCGCCCCGAAACCAAAGAGATTAAAATTACTGGCTCAACTAACAATAGCAAGCTCGTCATTCAAGCCGTCGATGAAGATGGGGAAATCACTGAGCTAGCCGAAGACGAGGAAGTTGTTTTGCCAGCACAAGAACAAAATCAAACCCAAGTTGCCACCAAGATAATGACTAAAGCTCAAAATCGCTATCTTGTCACCAACGGTGTCGCCGCCAAAGTGGGCACTCCCATCAGCTATAACTTGGAAACCAACGAAATGATCATTAGCACTCCCCACGGTGATAAAATCGTTTCCGTTCTTCCCGATCAAGCCTTAGCCAAAGCGAGAGCTGCCGCCAGTTTAATCGTAGAAGATGCTGCCGACGATGAATCAATTGATGAAGAAAAAACTGCCACCGAATCAGCAAAAGATTCTACAGCTACTCCATCTGGCGAAGAAGAGACTGCTACCGACTCTGCTGACGAAGACGAAAGTATCGAAGAAGCTGCAATAAGCCTTGTTTCTTACCAAGACTCCCCTGCCTACAAAGTTTCCGGGAAATCACAAAAGAAGGTATTAGGCGTTATTCCCGTTAAAATTAACAAAACCGTCTATGTGTCAGCCGTTTCCGGTAACATCATCGAAGAAACCACCGATAGCCCCCTCGATACATTACTCAACCTCATCTCTCGCTAACACAAAAAATCAAAAGTAAATAGCTAAAAGGCCGGTATTATAAAGCAAATTTGCTATAATACTGGCCTTATGCGTAGTACACAACTATATAGACAGCTTTTTCTCGATATTGCTGCTTCAAAAGAGGGTAACATTCTCGAGGCCAATATTCGTTTCAATCGATTCATACCCGAAAACATCAAATACTCTACTTGGGAAAGAATTTTAGGCGCTGATGTCAACAATCTACGCCACATGTGGTTTACCAAACGCTTAACTCAGCATTTCTTAAATGCTTCTCCCAAAAACCAATTCACCAAGCGTGATCGCCACCTTTTATTACTTACTGCCACATTTCATGATCTGGCCGAAAGTGTCGTTGGCGATATTCAAAAAATTGATAAAACCATAGCTGACGACCAACACGAACAACAGGTCATGAAAATCTTAATTGCCAAATTTTCTAAAAAATACCAAAGTTTTAATCAACTCCAAAGTGATCTGCTTTACGCCACAGACTATATTCTCTTCCCTAAAAAACCAAATAAATTAAGTCGTGCTTTTTCAAATATTGAATACTTAGGTTACCTTCATACCGCCTGTAAAGCCGCCAATGCTGTTCTTATCCGAACTCACAAAACACCCCTCTACCATCGCCTTGATGATCTCGCCAAAGAAGTCATTGAAAATAGTCTCCAAAATCTCCACCCCCAAATGAAAAAATTCCCCGCCATTTCAATCGTTCTCAAAACTCGCGCCCCCTACACCGATCAACTCAGTCCTCGCCATCTCCGTCCCAAACACAATCAACCAACGCTCAATGCTTAGACTTCCGCAAAGTCGGTGAGGTAAATTTCCACGCTGCCAAAACTGTTGTAATCGGCACCGCCAACACTAAACCAATACTTCCCGTTAACGTTCTCACAATTTCTTCCGCCACCATTTCATAATTAATTATCTCAGTTACCCCATGTGGACTATTTAAAAATAACAATAATAGTGGCATCGCTGCTCCCGCATATACCAAAACTAAGGTATTAATCATCGATGCAATATGATCCGTTCCCACCGACATTGCCTTCGCATACAATTCTCTGAATGACAATTTGTTATTTGCCTCTGCCAGCTCCTTAACCACTGCCGCTTGAGAAATAGTCACGTCATCTAAAATTCCCAAAACTCCAATAATAATCCCAGCCAGTAATAAGCCCTGAATGTTAAGCGTCCCCTTCTCTGCTTGCAAAAAAGTTGCCTCTTCAGACGCATATCCCGTTAAATACGCCCGATTAACAAACGTATGAGCTAACAATGCGGTGATTAACAAAGCAATCAATGTTCCCACTACCGCCACATGAGTTTTCATTTGAAACCCATGTGACAAATAAAAGGTAATCGGAATAATTAAAATCGCTGCCAGCATCGACACCAACACTGGCTCATGTCCCGCCAACAATTGCGGCAAAACCACGAAGAAAATCACCACAAAAGAAGCCAACAAAGCAACCAACGAACTAATTGCCCGTCCTTTTGCCACCAGTACTATCACCAGCACAAACAACCCCACCAGGGCATACAAACTTGGTCGACGGATCCGATCAACAATATAGTAATAATCTCCATCTGCTCCCTCACTTTTACCCAAAATGACTCGATCTCCCACTTTATATCTTGTTGACACTGAAAGAGGGATAGAGCCGTATTCATAGGCAACTTGTTGACCCGCCTCTGGACCAGACAAAACCTCGAAAGTTAATTTTTGGTACGGTTGAGTTTTCCCAAAAAATTCCACTTCACCATCTTGAATAATCCACACTACTTCTGCTTCCATCGTTTGATCAAGAGTTTGCGCTTGCACTAAATACGGTAAACTCACAAACCACAAAAGCCCCACCAAAAAACTTGAAAAAGTGACAAAAAACCGTTTCATCTTTTCCATCCTATCATGCGACAAATCAACAGCCCAACCAAAAATTAACTCATCTCGCCAATTAAAATTTCTTTCGCCTGAGCAATCGTCTTTGTTTCCATTAACTGATTTCTTAATTCAGCTGCTCCTTTAAATTCTTGAATATAAATCTTAAAAAATCGCTTCATTGGCTCAAATGGTTTTACCTGATAACCATCAAACAATTGTTTACTCCCATCGCTCAACTGCCACTCAATTTTTGTCGATGTTCGGTCATAGCCCCAATCACCTAAATAAAACCCACCATATAGCCGCTCGTATAAATCCATATGTTTAAGCAACAACTGAATTTTTTCGGTCTTAGTCTTTTCTCTATCTGCTTCAGTGCGATTAAACACCCACGGATTTTTAAACACCCCACGACCAATCATAATTCCGTCCAACCCATACTTTGAGGCTAACAACTCTCCCTCCTCCAACGACTCAACGTCCCCATTACCGATAATTTTCGTATGTAACCCCATTTCATTTCGCAGCTTCACCACTTTTTCAATTTCATCCCAATGATTGGGCACCTTTGACAACTCTTTCACCGTTCGCCCATGAACCGTCAATGCTGCAATTTCCTGAGACAAAATATGTTGCGCCCATGATTCCGTCACTATCTGATTAAATCCAATCCGAATTTTAACTGACACCGGAATTTTTCCCTTTACCCCCTTTTTAACCGCCTGAATAATTGCAACTGCCAATTCAGGATTTTTCACCAACGCTCCCCCCGTCCCCTTTTTAATCACCGCTTTATCAGGGCAACCCATATTAATATCTACCCCCGCAAAACCCCGCTTTACGATTTCTTTCGCTGCTGCATAAAAATTATCTGGCTCTATTCCCCAAATTTGCGCAATCAATGGCTGCTCACGAGAATCAAAAAGGAGCGATTGCTCCACCACACTTTTGCCTGCTGACATCATTCCTTCCACATTCACAAATTCCGTAAACAATACGTCAGGTTTACCCACATCAGTCACCACCTGACGAAAAGCAGCATCCGTCGCTCCTTCCATCGGCGCTAAACAAAAACAAGTGGTAGTAAAATCTGCCCAATCAAATCGCTTCATGACACCAAATTATACCAAGCCCTGAAAAAAGAACTCCAACTAGACCACAAAATCAGTTTTTGACGTTAAAAATTAAGCTTTTTTCTTTTTGGGAGCAGCTTTCTTCTTTGCAGTTGTATCAATTTTTTCTTGCTTGTTCAATGCATCTGCATCAGCCAACAACTCTTTAATTTTCTCCAATGTCGTCTTAGCTAATGACTGCCCCTCACCTTTTGCATTTTTTAGCGCTTTTTGAGCCTTGTCACGGGTTTTTTTATCAGACAGAGCCAATGCTCCAGCTGCCCCTGCCACGACTCCGACTAACAATGCCAACGGATTCATTGATCGCTTTTCTTCTGCCATATATCCTCCCAAATTAAACTGCTAGTAAAATCATTCTACCATCAACCCAATTCTCTGTTAAAATACCACACAGTATGACAACTGAAACAAACGCTGGCTGCAATAACGATCTCTTTAAACAAGCACACGAAGTAGAAAAACACTCCTCTCCTCTTTGTGACCATTTAAAGTTTATAGCCGCTTCAGTTTTTTCCCGTTACGGAATTATCGCCGCCACACCAGAATTTAATCATCCCAATGCAACCACCCCATCGAAAGTCGCTTACTGCAATAAACTAAGCGAGCCGTGTCTTAAATTTGCTAATCAAGATAATTATCAAGTTCTTCTCTTAACCACCGACTCTTCCGCCGAAACATCTTCTACTTCATAACCTAAATTCGCTATCATTTGTCGTAACCGATCCGCCTCACCAAAATCTTTAACCATCCTTGCCTGCTTTCGCTGTTCAACCAAATTTCTTACTTCCTCAGAAATCTCTATAGCTTGCTCTTCCCATTCGCCTATACCAAAACCCAATACTTGATCGAATTCTAACAATAACTCATATTTATCTTTTGAGGGCACATTACTTTTCACCAATTCCCATACCACCGCCAACACCTCGGGCATATTCAAATCAGTTTCCAATGCCGACAAAAACCGCTCTCGAAAATCATCAATCTTATTCAATTTTTCTGACGACAACACTGTTCTCTCAGCTTCGTTCTGCTTTAATTTCACCACCATTGTCTTTAGTGTCGCCAACGCTTTTGCTGCCGATGCTAATCCATCAAAGGTGAAGTTAAGTTGCTTTCGATAATGACCCGTCATATAAAAATACCGCAAATCCATTGCCGAAAATCCCCGCTCCTCTAAATCAGCCAACCGATATGCGTTCCCTAGTGACTTACCCATTCTTCCACCATCAACCAATAAAAATGCCCCATGAACCCAATAACGCACAAATGGCTTTTTACCTGTAGCCGCCTCAGCCTGAGCAATTTCATTCGGGTGATGGGTGCTCTTCAAATCTTCACCCCCTACATGGATATCAAATTGCTCACCTAAATATTTTTGACTCATTGCTGAACATTCAATATGCCAACCGGGAAAGCCTAAGCCCCAAGGTGACTCCCACTCCATCTGCCGACGACTTGCTGCATCATCAACTTCAGGATTAAACTCTCGACCACCTGGATAAGAAAACTTCCATAAAGCAAAATCCCGTGGATCTTTTTTATCCGGATTAGGTTCCACCCGAGCCCCTTCTTTAATGCTTTCCAAAGTCGACAACTCCCCATACGTATTTCCTGCTGCCTCAAATGCCTTGGTATCAAAATAAACGCCATCATTAATGGTATAACCAAAACCAGCACTCACAATTTTTCCAATCATCTCAACTTGTTCCGCAATATGGTCTGTCGCCTTACACCACTGTTTAGGTGGAGTTAATTTCAAATCAGCAAAACCTTTATAAAAATCTTCGGTATAAAAAGAGGCAATTTCTAATGCTGACTTTCCCTCTTTTTGTGCCGCTTTTTCTAGCCGATCATCCCCAGTACTCGCATCCCCCAAATTATCCCCCGTCAAATGCCCTACATCAGTAATATTCATCACATAATCAACCTCATAACCCAAATATTTCAGGGTTCGCACCAACATATCTCCCAAAAAATAGGTCCGCCAATTGCCAATAGTAATAAATGAGTACACCGTTGGTCCACACGTATACATACCCACTTTCCCTTCGGTAATAGGCACGAAGGTTTCGACTTTTCGACTCAAACTATTAAATAATTCCATAGATTTTTGTATCCTTATCCAGATTTGAGTATATCAGAAATGTAATACATTAGGAGCAGTCATCAACTACCACTAAAACAGTCGTGTATAATAACCTGCAACACACTACTATGAGACCAGAATTAGAACCATCTAAATATTCTCCACCTCTCAATATCAGCGTGGCAAAATTTGCTGCTAACGATTTAGTATTTTGCAATCCATATGATGATCATTTCACCACCCCCAATTTTTACGAACAAGATAGCAATATAGAACATGGAATCAGGCTATTAGAAAACCTTAATATTAAAGAAACAAAATTTTCCAAAAATATTAATAATCGATGGGAACAAATAGCAATTCGTATTCCCTATGAACCAAATTTATTGCTCTCCATAACCGAACAATGGGAACAAGGTAACGATGTTTTCTTAACAATTCCCACAAATCACAAAAACCTAAGTCATAAAGTTATGTTGAATGGAATCTTCCGAGAAATTAATACCTCCCAAGAATCAGAAAACTTCAGCTTCTTACTGCTTCGCTTCTCTTTCAATCCTTCAATCAATCAACCTAAAAACTACATTTTCCCTTGCTGACCTTCGTGTGAACCCTGCACAGCCTTAATTTGCTGCTGCCACACCGCTTCATCCTCTTTTTCTTTTTGTAATTGCACAATTTGTTTCTTTTCCTCTTCTTGTTGCTCTTCGACTTGATCCTTCTCCGCATTCTCTTGCTTGCGCTTCTGATAATACTCAATTTCTTCCTGAAGTTTTTCCTGATGTTGTTTGTATAAAGTTTGTGACTGTTCCTGAGAAGCTACTTGCTTTTGAGCTAACTGCTGTTTTGCCGCATCATCCTGTGCTTTTTGTTGACCCTGCTCTAATGCGTCTAATCCCCCATTCTCATCTCCACCATTCGCAGCACTCCTCCCCAAAATTTGCTCCAAGATTTTCGCTGGTTCCGATGCCACACCTTTAGCCGCATCAACAGCCGTATCTTTAAGCTGTTCGCCCACACTATCACGAATTTGACCTAATGGATTTGCACTAACCGGTTTATCTCCCATACCACCAATCCTAACACACATCCTCGCCACACACTCCTATCACTAACAAAAAACCCAGGTTTCCCTGGGCTCCTTACTAACCTTCAAATTCTCTATTTTTCTTCATATCTTCTTCAATCAGACGTCGTAAATACACTGCCCGAGGCACTCGCCTCTTCTTTGAAACCCAGTCTAAATATGCACCAATTTTGGGAGATATAAAAAAGTTAAACCTCGTATCAATCTTCTCCGAAATCAATTCCATTGCATACTTAATATCTTCAGCCAAGGAATTGTCGGTATACTTTACCCACACCAATTTTTCATCTTGTAATCCCAAAAAGAAAGATGGTTCATAACCTTCACGATACAAACCCAATACCGGCTTTCCCTTCTCTAAAGCTAATGTAATCTCGTGACCAATATGTAGAGTTGATGGAAATGACACCTCCGCAACAACGACATCACAACTAGCAATCCACTTCAACACTTTTTTATAATAGTCCATTCTTTCTTTATCAGTTTTGTTTACTGCATCAGACAAACTCGTCACCGTAGTATCCTCAAAAATATCGTGACCCAGCCCTTTTAGATGCCCAACAATATCCTCGTAAGATCCCCCAAATGTATCTTTTTGAGCAATGGCTGCTGAAAAATATATTTTCATATTGCCTCTCCCGAAAGATTAACCGTTCGTTTTTTTATTATGAGCGAGTAAAAACCAGGACGATCTATAACCTTGTGTTTGACCACCTTTTTTTCGATAACATCTATCTCTTTATATTTAGACAGTAGTAAATCAACTTCATCCTTTGTATATGATTGAAAATATCTGGCTCCAACCTCATCCTTAACCTTAAATACTTTCCCTGATCCCAACCTCAATCTAAACAATAAAATTCCATCTATCCGAAGAGCTGCAATAATTTTATTTAATAGTATTTCAAAATCAGATTTAGATATATGTTCAAAAGCGCTATCTGACAAAATTCCATCATAAGAAACTGCCGGCAATTCAATTGATCGGATATCAGATATTAATAGAGGTGATCTAACGCCATTGTGCACACTCAAATTAATCATACTTTTAGATGCATCAATTCCAATACACGACATCCCCCTCTGAGACAACTCCAATATATCCCTACCGCTTCCTGAACCCATAACTAAAACAGTATCGCCAATTTTTAACTGAGAGATAAAAGGGTGTAAATAATCAAATTTAGTTCGTTGAATCATTTCATCGTCAAATTCATATGTCCGAGAATAATTACTCGCATATAAATCATAAGACTCAATTGTCTCCTCCATCTGCGCCTCAGATAACTGCGCATCAAGATAGCACCATGTTCCACTTGCTTTTGCCATAATCTAAATTAAATATAAGTTTTTATACTTCTTTCCTCCCCTCCAGCGCCCTAGAGAGAGTCACATCATCGGCATATTCCAAATCCCCACCCACCGGCAGTCCTCGACCGATCCGCGTTATTATTATTTGATCAGCCAACTTCTGTTCCTCAATGAGACGAACAATATACATTGCTGTCCCCTCACCTTCCATGGTGGGATTAGTTGCCAGAATTATTTCGGCGATTTTACCACCTTTCAATCGAGTAATCAAATCATTTATGAACAACTGATCGGGCCCAATATTGTGAAGCGGTTGAATCACTCCGTGAAGCACATGATAAAGGCCGTCGTATGCGCCAGAACGCTCAATTGCTAGCAAATCCATTGGCTCTTCCACCACACAGATCTTTGTCTGATCTCGACCAGTATCGGCACAGACACTACATGGCTCTGTTTCGCCAATATTTTTGCACACCGAACACACTTTCGTCTCTCGCTTTAACTCTGAAAAAACCTTTGCATATCGGTCCAATTCTGATTGAGGATTATGGAGTAAATAAAAAGCTAATCGTTGGGCTGATCGCGGCCCAATTCCCGGCAATTTTTCTAGCTGATCCACTAAATTAACTACCGCTCGAGGCAATCTCATACCTGTGTTTCTTTCTTCAATGCCGACACTCGTCCCCCCTGCCATTGCCCTCGATACACTGCCGTCTTTCCTGAAACTTCAGCAAACAGCACATGAGCAATCCGAGCCCCCATTTCGATCGTCACCGTTGATGGTCCCTCATTTTTTAACGCAAAAGTTAATTCACCACAATATCCTGGCGCAATCTGAGTTGTTCGTAAAAATAATCCCATTCTCTGCAATGTTGATCGAGGTTTTAAAATTCCCACCAAATTATCCGGCACATTGACCGTTTCCACCGTTTTTACCAACACAAAATCACCAGGATTTAACACTACCGTTTTATCTTTCAATGTCGCAATTGTTTCGATCTCGCATGTTTTTCGCTCCGTCACCCCCAGATACCCATCCCCTTTTATTCGATACACTTCAGATAGCTGTAAATCAAACCCACACCCCTCCGGATTTGTTAATTCCCGTTCGCATAAACCCTCAACCAACTTTTTTTCTTCCACTAACTGCAAAAGCTTATCAACACCAAGAAACATATATTCAATCTCCTAATTTACTAAGTATAAAAGTTGCTAATTCAGGAAAATTTTTTCCCAACCAAACCACCAATTTCCCCCGAGTCACATTTTGGTCTGAATTCAAAAAGAAATAACTATTTTCCCCAACAGCCACCACAGAATTACCATTGTTATGAAATGATCTAATTCTATCGTCATCGATAACTGGAGGTTGAAGCCAATCAAGAAATTCCATACTCACTGCTTTTTTTCAAAAAATCCACCCGCTACCGTTAAATCGCCTTTAATAGTTTTATGTGGTTCATAGCCAATTAACTCCACTTTATCTGGTGAGAAACTATCCAAAGAAGTAACCGACGGATCTAATCGTAATTCTGGAAACGATTTTGGCTTCCGCTCCAACTGCTGTTTCATCTGCTCAATATGATTTTCATAAATATGCACATCACCGAACGTATGCACAAATTCTCCTGGTTTCACCCCTAAAATCTGAGCCAAAATCACTGTCAGCAATGCGTACGAAGCGATATTAAATGGCACGCCCAAGAATAAATCAGCCGACCGCTGATAGAGCTGCAAATAAAGTCGGCCATCCTTAATCGAAACCTGATACATGTTGTGACAGATTGGGAAATACGAAGCGTCTTCCCTGTCCGCCATGGTATACAAATATTCTGGATTCCATGAAGTCACAATCGCATTCCGCGCCATCGGATCCTCTTTCAACTCCGAAACCACCCATGCTAACTGATCGATTGTTTTCCCCGATTTCCGCGTCGGCCAGGATCGCCACATTTCCCCATATATTTTGGGTAATTCTCCCCATTTTTTCGCAAACTTTTTATCACTAGCAATCTTGTCAATAAACTCCTCTTTGGTTAAGTCACTGTTGCCAAATTTATGCGCATAAATTTTATACGGGTAATCATCCCAAATATGCACATTATTATCGACCAAATATTTAATATTCGTCATGCCGGCCATAAACCAATATAGTTCGTGCAGTACTCCCTTCCAATACACCCGCTTCGTCGTCAATAGTGGAAACCCATCAGCCAAATCATACCGACATTGCCGCCCAAACAAAGACAACGACCGTACTCCTGTTCCCCGATCTACATTCCACATCCCTTCCTCTAAAATCTCAGCCGCCAAATTAAGATATTGATATTCAGGGTGGTCAAGTTTCGTCATAACAACTCCTCCAATTTTCTCCATTCATAATTACCATAAATCAAGCCTAACACATAGCCCCAAACTCCATTTTTTCTTCTTGCTATACTATCTCCATGAACATCAATCTCATCGCTGCCATCACTAACGACAATTTTATTGCTGCCGCCACACAGCAAAAATCAACTCGTTGGACCAGCCCCGAAGACACTGCTTTTTTTACTAAGCAAACCAAACAAGCCGGCATCGTCAGTATGGGCTCCACTACCTATCAAACTATCGGTAAGCCTCTCGCTCAACGCATCAACATTGTCATCACTAATCACCCAGAAAAAATCAAGGAAGCAACGGACATTGCCAACCTCCCCAACTACCAAGGTTCATTCCCCACCTCGCTCTACACCACCAATTTAGAACCTAAAAACCTAATTCAATTCCTCACAGACAAAAATTATC
>QKAA01000042.1 GCA_003247275.1 bacterium
ATTTCTGCTTCTTCCGGCATCAATCCAAAAGGTAAAAGGAGACTAATTAACCTGTCTGTTTGTTCGGACGTCAACTCGACTATATCATTCTGATGACCTATACTAATAACATGACATCTTCTAGAGGAGTTGTATTTATCACCCTGTCCGCAATGTTTTATGCCTCATACGGCATTTGGTCAAAACTCATGACTGGAGTTTTTGGTGAATTCACCCAAGCATGGACCAGAGGTTTAGTCATCCTCATTCTCATTCTCCTAGCAAATATCCGTTTCCATTTCCTAAAACCGATTAAGCGCACGGACCTACCCTGGTTTATCGTCATTGGCCTCTGTGGCGGGCTCAATCAAGCCCCTTACTATTTTGGCTTCGAACATCTTCCCATTGGAACTGCCATCATCTTGTTTTACGCCAGTCTCGTTGTAGTTGGGTATATCCTCGGCAAACTCTTTTTTGCCGAGAAATTAGGACCCACCAAGCTCGTCAGTTTAACCCTTGCCCTCATTGGCATGGTGACAATTTACCAATTCTCCCTCGCTCCCAATCAAATCATTCCTGCCATCGCCATGATCCTCGCTGGCAGCATGGGAAGTACCGCTGTCGTCTCCTCAAAAAAACTATCAGGCACTTACTCTGAAGCTCAAATTATTCTCACTTACTCCATTTTCACCATCGCCGCCAACAGTATTCTTGCCCTCATATTCCAAGAATCTATTCCCGGCTTTAATCATCTAACTGCCTGGATGGGTCAACTCGGCTATTTGGTCGCCTATCTCACTGCCAATATTGCCGTCATCGAGGGTTTCCGCCACCTCGAACCAAGCGTCGGCTCAATCATTGGTTTAACTGAAATTATCTTTGGTTTTGTCTATGGAATTATTTTATTTAATGAGCCTATAACTACCAGCACCATCATCGGTGGCAGCGTTATTCTTCTCGCCACCGCTCTTCCCAACCTTCCTGAACTCATCCTCTCCCGCCGCCAGTTAAACTCCAAACAATAATTCCTCACACTTTTCCGCGCGCCACACTCCATCCAAACTGCACTAGTCGCATTTGTCGCCCTAACCGCCACGGTTGCATCACCAAACGCCACAACCACTCCAATCCGACCACTCTCACCCACCGCGGCGCTCGTTTTTGCACTCCCGCCCACATATCAATCGCTCCTCCCACCACCATCACAACCTTTACCTGCAATTTTTTGCCTTGTTTCAAAACCCAAGCCTCTTGTTTCGGCGCTCCCAAACCGACCAATAGCAGGTCGGGTTTGATCTCATTTATCTGTCGCATCACCTCATTTTCATTTTCCATTGATACATCAAAATTATTTTCATTTACTTTTACCTCGCCCACCGGAATCGCCCAGATAGCAAGCCCTCTAAATCGTTTTTTTAGGGCCAAAGCTGCTTTTCCCCCCGCATTCCCCATTCCCCCCAACAAAGCCACCTTCAAACCTCGTGCTACAGCCTCAGACAACAACCTTTCAGCCACATCCACTCCGCTTACCCGTTCACGAATCTGCCACGACCGACCGGCAGCAAACGCTCGCCACCAATCGGCCCACACTAAACCAATGCTGTCCGGAATTCGTATGTCAGCGGCGTTCAAAATAGGCAAAAAGCCTGGTTGTTTCTCACTTTGGATCAACTGCTCAGTATTCGGCGTAAACACCTCTACAGGCTTTTGAGAGCCTTTTGATTTCAATTGCTCCGAAAGCGTCTCCACCACCTCGTCCACTGACAGGTGAGTAAAGCTGACATTCATCAATTCCGGTTGCGTTGTTTTCATCCGTCTATTATCCGTCATCTCCCCCTAATCCGCCACTCACAGTGGTTGAAAAAATCACGATTGAGTCAAGAAGCTGTCTCTTTTCTCACCAAAAAGCAAAGCCAAACTACCCAAAAAAATGCTCTCTATCACGCCATTTTTCACCGCAAATAATGCTAAAATTGGAAAATTACGCTGAAACTATAAGACGCAAAAGAAAATATATAAATGTCCCAAATTTGACAGCATGAACAAATTATATACTCAAAGTATTTCCCGTTAATACTAGATGAAGAAAAGTAAACAACTCAAAATTTAGTCACTAAAACTTTATATCCTAGAGAATGAAAACTATAGTCCTCTTCAGCCTCGACCCAACGCTTTTTTGTACAAATTCAAATGTTCCAACGCAATTCCCGCTCCACGGACCACATTTAGCTGTGGTTCTTCGGCTACATAGCACGGTACACCAGTTTCTTGAGTCAATAATCGATCTAAATTCTCGAGTTGAGAGCTACCCCCACTCATGAGCAAACCTTTATCGATAATGTCTGAGGCCAGCTCTGGTGGTACCTCTTCCAGCACGTCTTTAACCATGCGAACAATTTGCTGGATAGGTCGGGCAATTGCTGAAGTTACATCATTAGAACCCAATTCGATCTCTCTCGGCAAGCCCGTCAAAGAATCTCGTCCTTTAACCCGCATCGCCTTACGTTCGCGCAAGTCCATAGCTGAGCCAATTTTAATTTTGATTGATTCAGCCGTCTGTTCTCCAATAGTCAAGTTGTGTTTTCGGCGGCACCAATCCATAATTGCCTCATCAATTCTGGTACCCCCTACCCGTACACTGCGAAAAGCCACCACTCCTCCCAGAGAAATAACCGCTGCCTCAGCCGCTCCGCCCCCGATATCCAAGATCATGTTCCCCGAGGCTTCAGCAATAGGTACCCCCGCCCCAATGGCTGCCGCCAGAGGTTCGTCGATCAAATAGGCATTTTTTGCCCCTGCTGAAATGGTTGCATCCAAGACTGCTCGGCGCTCAACCTGGGTACAGCCTGCGGCCACGCACACCATCACCTCAGGTTTAACTAAGAAATTTTTGCCCATACATCGATGAATAAAGTACCTAAGCATTGCTTCAGTTACCGCATAGTTTGCAATCACCCCATCCTTCATTGGCCTGGTGGCCACTATCCCCATCGGAGTTCTTCCTAGCATGTCCCGGGCCTCTTGACCCACCGCTAGCACTCGTTTATCCTTGACTGAAACCGCTACAACCGTTGGCTCATCAAGGAGAATTCCTTCCCCAACGCGCCAGACCAAGGAATTAGCTGTTCCAAGGTCGATTCCAAGCCGAGCTGGTGTCATCAAATTT
>QKAA01000069.1 GCA_003247275.1 bacterium
TGATTGTGCCATTATTGCTAAAATCGAGCATCCCGATGCCGTCGAACACTTTGAAGAAATTCTCTCCTCATCAGATGGTGTTATGGTTGCTCGTGGCGATTTAGGTATCGAGTACCCCATCGAAGAAGTTCCTGCTTTGCAAAAAATGATTGTTAAGCGTTGTATCGAAGAAGATAAACCCGTCATTGTCGCAACCCAAATGCTCGAGTCTATGATTAGTAATCCTCGACCCACTCGGGCCGAAGTCTCTGATGTGGCTACTGCTGTATACGATCGAGCTGACGCGGTTATGCTCTCCGGCGAATCTGCAGCCGGCAAATATCCCGTTCGCTCCGTCAAAATGATGGCCAGTATCACCGACAAAACGGAAAGCTCAGCTGCTCTTGATAAACCGCCAATTGATCTTTCTTGTCCTGGCTGCCAAGGAGAAGCCTTGATTGCCGCCGCCTATCAATTAGCCAAAACCTATCGCCAAGATGATGGAAGAATTTCCGCTTTTGTTGTTTTAACTGAAAGGGGAAGAACAGCTCAATTTTTAGCTCGGACTCGTCCCAACACCCCCATTTATGCTCTGTCTAATTCTCAAAAAACTCTCGATCGATTAAAATTAGTTTGGGGTGTCGAACCAATTTTCTATGATTATTCTAAAGATGAACAAACCGATACCCACACAGTGCTTTTAAAATTAAAGGATCAAAACTATCTCCAAAAGGGAGAGAAGGTGATCTGTATTTATGGCGAGAGGTGGGGGCAACCCGGGCAAACCAGTGTGGTCCGAATTCAAGAAGTCTAATACCACAATAATTGTTGGCAGCATAATTATTCTTTGTGTGGCCGCTTGCATCTGGTCTATATATTCCACCTCTTCCACCCTCATCGACCAAATTGTTAACACCCGCCCCTTTCAAGTTCTCACTGCCTCCAAAAAACCAAAACCAAAATCTACTGTAATTAAAATTAATGCTGTCGGTGACGTGATGATGGGTCGTGCTGTAGGTTTGTCTGCCGCTCGACGTCAAGATTGGGCCTGGCCCTTTCACCAAGTCAGTCCCATTCTTGCCAACGCTGATATGGTTTTAGGCAACCTTGAATTTCCCATCACCGATTCATGTCAGCTTATCGATTTAAGTATGATTTTTTGTGCTCCGCCAGAATCAACTGTTGGACTTAAAGAAGCTGGTTTTACTGCCGTTAGTGTCGCTAACAATCATAGCTACAACTATGGTAATCAAGGACTTGAAGACACCATTACTATTCTCAACCAAAACAACATCATCCCACTTCTTAAAAACACCCCACATATCTATCAATACAAAAATCTAAAAATCGCTTTATTAGCTATAGATGACATTTCCACTCAAGTTAACCAAGATAACCTAGTTCAAATCATCAGCACTATGAAGCAGGAGAGTGATCTTGCCATTATTCTGGTCCACTGGGGTCACGAATATTGGGATAAACCCTCTGAAAGACAAGTTGAATTGGCTCAAGCCATGGTGACTGCTGGAGCTGACATTATTCTTGGTTCTCACCCTCATGTGCTTCAGCCGATCGAAAATAATGGTAACTCGTTAGTCGCCTATTCCTTAGGAAATTTTGTTTTTGATCAAATGTGGTCAGACGAAACCCGTCATGCTGGCATTTTGCAATTAACTGTCACCTTCTCACCCGACCATAAAATCACCAATCTCAGTCATGTGCTCCTCCCCACCACCATTTATGATTATGGCCAACCTCGCTTCAACCAAGAATAAATGACTTCATCTTGAATATTTATGCCCCTCACTGGATAATGCGCCTAAGTATGCCAGACAGTCAGGTAGAAGACATTAAATCTAAAGTTGATATTGTTGCCTTTATTAACGAGCGTGTTCCTCTGAAAAAATCAGGTCGAAACTATAAAGGTTTATGTCCTTTTCATGGAGAAAAAACGCCCTCATTTTTTGTTTCCAGTGACATGCAGTATTACAAATGTTTTGGTTGCAATGCCTCTGGTGATGTCTTAACATTTTTAATGAATTTCGAAGGGTTAACCTTTCCTGAAGCCCTCGAACAACTGGCTGATAGAGTCGGGGTTAAACTTACCAAACGCGAATCAACTAAATTCGAGCAACAACGTCAACGAATTCTCGAAGCTCTTCACTTAACCAGTGAGTATTACCACTATCTTTTAGTTAATCACTCCATCGGCACCAAAGCCCTTGAATATCTCAAAAATCGCGGCATCAGTAATCGCTCTATCGATGACTTTAAACTCGGTTACTCTCTTGATAGTTGGGACAGTCTTCAAAAATATTTAATTCATAAAAAACATTTTTCTCACGAAGATCTTTACGCCGCAGGCCTCATCATCCAGTCTGAACGCTCATCTTCTAATCGGTCTCACTATTATGACCGTTTTCGTGGTCGAATTATGTTCCCTCAAAAAACCTACGCTGGCAAAATTGTGGGTTTTTCTGGCAGAACTCTAGACCCAGAAGCCAAACAAGCTAAATATATTAATTCTCCCGAAACTGAGGTGTACCACAAAGGCGAAATCTTTTTTGGTCTGTCTCAAGCTAAAAAATACATCAAAGATAAACAACGCATCATTTTGGTTGAAGGCGAGTTTGATGTGATCAGCTCCCACCAAATTAGTTTAAAAGAAACTGTGGCTATTAAAGGTTCTGCCGTGACCGCCGACCAAGCCAGCTTGATTCGTCGTCTCACCCACAATGTGATCCTATCCCTCGACGCCGACGCCGCCGGCAAAGAAGCTATGCGCAAAGGCATTGATATTTGCGAGCAACAAGCCCTCAGCTTAAAGGTGGTTGAATTAGAAGGTGGCAAAGATCCTGACGAATTAGCTCGAAAAGATCCCAAACAATTAAAGCAAGCCATCAATCAGGCGGAATCAGTTTATAGCTATCTCATTAACCTTGCCTGTTCTCAATTTGATATCAGCACCGGCGACGGTAAAAAACGTGCCTCTGAGCAAGTTATGCCCGATTTAGTCAAAATCGAAAATGCCATCGAGCGAGAATATTACTTAAATCAACTCGCTGAAAAACTCCACATTTCCCAAAATTCCCTCTATCAAGAATTTCAAAAAGTTAAAAACCAGGTAGAGTTGAA
>QKAA01000071.1 GCA_003247275.1 bacterium
GGATTTTTAGTCAAATTAACCACCGCCATCACCCTCCACAAGAGAGAACTATCAAATGAGCTAGTGTTGTCTTTGTTGGGGAAAAGTACGGATACGGGCGGAGAATCTGCCCCCCCGCCAATGAGACCGCTGGAACTAACCAAGCGGGTGGCCGATTACTTCAATATTCCGTTAAAGACGCTCAGGGGGAGTGGAAGATCAAGAAAAATTGTGATTCCACGACATATTGCCATGTATTTACTTCGAGTGGATTATCGATTGCCGCTGATGGAAATTGGAGATTTATTCTCGGGGAGAGATCACACTACCATCATGCATGCAGTGGAAAAAATCACTGCTCAACTACAAACTTCTGAGGCACTGCGCCTGGATGTATCTGAGGTAAGACATCACCTATACCAGGGAGTATAACTATTGTGGAAAACTTTGTGGAAAAAGTGGTGGATTATGTGGGGAAAGTGATTGTGAATAAGTGGACTAAACCAGGCAAACTTTTAAGAGAACCCTCGTTTATTTCGATGATTATCCACCCACTACGGTTTTATCCACAACTTATCCACAATATAATCCACAGAAAAGGCGAGGGTTGTCCACGAAAAGAAAACCCGATAATAACTCAAGAGGAGAGAGGGTTTTGTCCCGATTTCCACATCTCTACTATTACTACTACTAATTTTAATTACCATTCAGTTGGAAAAGTCGTGATAGCATACAATTATTGAAAGAGGGAAGGCTTTTATGGAAATTCAAATACTCAAAGAGAACTTGGTTAAAGCAATGCAGGCAATGAATAAGTTTGCCTTAACTAAAGTTCAGTTACCGATTTTGACAAATGTATTAATTGAGGTAGACGATCAGGGAATCTTTTTTACAACAACAAATTTAGAGGTGGGATTACGATTACGAGTAGCGGGCAAGGTAATGAAGAAAGGTAAAGTGGCGGTTCCAGCTAAAGTCCTGTTTGAGTTAGCTCAGCGCTTACCTTTGGGTGGAGTGTCGCTGTCAGAGACAAAAGAAGGCCTTCATGTGTCTTCGGGATCAGTTAAAGCCCGAGTTCAAACATCTGCAGTTGAAGACTTTCCTCCTTTTCCGGAGGTGGTAAAGAAACAGGGAAAATTAACGATTAATGCATTTTCTCAGGCCTTTAATATGATTGGATATGCGGTTTCAACGGATGAAGCTCGACCAACATTGACAGGATTTTTATGGAGAATTGAAGAAGGATCACTGGTGGCGACAGATGGTTATCGATTAAGTAAGGTGGATTCGCTGAAAGCTTGGGAGGTGGCGAAGATGACGGAGCTCTTGATTGCTCCGGGTAAGGCGATGGGACAACTATTGCAGGTGATGGAGGATTTTGGAGTTGAAGAATGTGATTTTGGCTATGACGAGCAATCTCAGCAGCTATTGTTTTCGGGAGAGGAGTTGCGGATGGCGGTGAGGGTCCTTTCGGGTGACTATCCAAATTATTCGGCAATTTTACCCAAAACGACAGATTTGGAAATTCAGGTTTCTCGTGAAGAACTGCTTAACGCAGTCAAAGTAACGGAAGTGTTTTCAAGAGACAGTGCCAATATTGTAAAATTAACGATTGATGACAAAGGAATGGAGCTTTCGGCAAATGCAGCTCAAGTGGGCGAAAATAAAGTCAGAGTGGAGATTAGGAAAATTGTGGGAGATGCGGGGGAAATAGCTTTTAACAGTCGATATTTATCTGACTTTTTAACTCATTCTGAGGTGGAACAAGTAGGAATAAAATTGACCGATGCTTTGCGACCAGGATTGTTTTATGAAGTGGGTAACAACTCGTTTGTTCACGTAATCATGCCGGTTCGGGTGCGAGAATAGATTTTATTTTGTTTGAACAATGGGCGAGGCAAAGGAAGCGTTGTTTTGGGATGAATTTAGCGATGGGTTGTGAGGATTGTAGATAGCGTAAAAAACCTCGATGAGCTCTTGAGTGGATAGTTGACGAGCGGTAAGACCAATACGTCCAAATTGGCGGGCCAAATGATCGCGTTTAGGTTCGAGGGCAGCGATGGCTTTTTCAATAATATAACTTTTGTCGTAAGGGAGAGTGGTACTTTTGGGCTTGAGGGGATTGGAGGAAGAAAGGCCGAGTTCGGTACGGAGGAAGGGGACAATAGCATAGCAGCGCTTATCGAGAACCTGTCTTTCTTTAACTAGACGTTGAACAAATTGGCGATATTTATTTAAGCGGTCACGAATAATGGGGTTTGATTGTTGATTTTGTTGATTTTCCAGGAGCTTAACGTAGTTGGTAATGTCCTTTTTTTGAGAGCGGATTAAGATTTGGATGGGGAAAGTAAGAGAATTTAAGAGAGCAGCATATGCATAAATAATGGCATCCTGCTCTTCTTCGGAAAGAAGGTTAAAATTGACGGAACCAATTTGGAGAACGAGAGCACAACTCCCGTCTTTTAGAACGAGAATATTTTGAGTGATATCTTCAATATCGAGATGGCTTTGGGTGGTAGGAGTGGACATGTTTTTCCTTTATTTATGCTTTAGCCTGAATTTTGAGAGGGTTAACAATTTGACCGGTGAGAGCCAATTCGATTGTATCAAAATTATGTCCAGGCTTGTCGACGTTCAGGCGGTAAGTACCGCGTCTTAGGGGGGTGGTAGAGAAGAATTGTCCTAGTTGGTTGGTCTTGGTAGCTCTGACGGGCATACCGGTTTCGTCGACAACCTCAACGATGGCGTTGCTGATAATTTTTTCTTGAGCGTCGATGACCATGCCAACAAGGGTGTTGGGCGTAGTGGGGGTGGAGGGGAAAGGAAGATCAGCAGAGGTGGTGGCAGCAGTAGCAGGAGCTTCGGTTTGGGTGGCAATAGTTTGAGAGAGGGGCTGAGCTTCGGCGGGGGCGGAAGGAGTGGAACTTTCCATGGTTTTTTCTTCAGCAGCTGAGCGTTGGTTGCGGATGGAAACAGTATTTTGATTAACTACCCCTTGAGGAGAATTTGAAGAGGATTGAGATTCTTGATTGGATTTTTCTGTTGATTCAACTTCGGTGGTTGGAGAAACTGGAGGAGCGGCTGTGTCAACATTTATATTTACTTGAGCAACGGGAGCACCGATGGCTGAGGGCGCGGGTTGCATGGGTATGGCGGCGGTTCCGAGAGAGAAAAGAGAAAGAGCATTTTGAGCTGAGGCATTTTCGCGAAGGTCAATATCGTTTTGGTGATCATTGGGGAGGGTGGTGAGATACGAGTGAAGCCCTTGTTGACGACGAATAGCAGCAATTTTGGAAATTTCATCAATGTCGGCGGCGGTATTAGTGTTTTGATTGGGGGTGAAGGAAAAGAAATCGGGGCTTTTGGGAATTTTTTGCCAGACGAAAAAGGTGGGGCGGTAAATAGCGCGGATATAGTTGACGACCCACTGATCGAGAGGACGTTCTTCTAAGGGCAAGAAAGCGACAGCGAAACCTCCCATGGCAGAGATAAGAATTAAAAACCATTTGATAAAAAAGAAGAGGTTGGTGTAATAAAAAGTGATGGCGGCACCAATGCCAAAAGCCAGGATCATGAACTGTTTAATAGTCATGTCACCGATAAGTCGGAATTGGTAGCCGGTGACGTTTTGGGGGATGGGGTGTTGAATCATAATTCTAGTATTCTTTAGCTGGAGTTAGATATACTACACCATAATATAAGTTTGAATCATTACTGTCTTGAGCAATTCCACTTATTTCATATGTTAGTCTCGTGAGGTTTAGGTTTGGATCATAAAGATAAGCTGGTTTAATATTTTGCACTTTGATTGTTGTGTAGTCGGGAACGAGAGGTCCTTCAAATGTTAAATTTGGGGTTGTTTGAAATAAAATTCCACCACCTTGTGAAATTGTTTTAATTGCTTTTTCTGGAGGAATTGTGTTTTGGTTGTTTGTCGAAATCAGTTCTGGAAGCACATAGTAGAATAGTTGAATTATTTCTCCATCGCTCCCAATGATAACTTTTATTGTCTCTGCCGACCTATCTGATAAATGGAGAGGAAAACCGTCGATGGTATAGCCGTAAGTGATGTTTGTGGTGTTGGCGCTTGTTGGTTCTGACAATATATTTCCACTATTGCCTTGGGTTAGCGAATAATTTTGTGAGATTGTTTGGAGGGAAACATTCGGTGGTAAATCTAATTTTTCCTGAATATATTGAGTGGCGAGACTATTTGCTTGAGAGAAGGGTAGAGCGGGAGGGCTAAGATTCTCGCTAGTTTTGCTGGTGAAAAAGACAGTATTAAAAGGTCTCTCTATCGATAGGATTAAACTTTTCGAATTTTCTTTCCATAAATATCTAGTAGAGTCCTTATTTGTTTGGAGAGGCGCCTCTAAATCTAAACCAAATTTTTTTAGAAGGGTTTCTTTGTTGAGGTTTTGTTGTCTAACTTGGTATTCTTTGTCTGGGACTTTAACATCGTCGCTTGCGTTTGAGAAATCAAAAGAGAGATTGTTGGGCTCCTTTAATAGGGGAGAGACATTAGTTATTGGTATGTTGGCTGTGTTGGGTGAGCCGCCTTTTCTTATTTGAATTAACAACAAAACAATTGTAGTAAAAAACAACACTCCAATTATTATTGTTGTTAATTTTTTCCCCTGTATCAATTTTGTAAACATATTCCTCCACATTCTTGTAGATTGCTGCAATAGTCTGGAATATTTAATGATTCTTGAGGTAGAACATCTTGAACGGCTCCTCCTCTTACTTCGAAATGAAGGTGAGCATCTCCCATTCCGGTTGTGTCGGCCGTCCCGATTGTTGTTCCAATTTCTACAGTTCCTCCAACGGCCACCTGAATATCAATCATATGAGCATAGAGTATTTGAATGTCTTTTCCATTAACGTTGGAATTTATAATGACATGATTTCCGTAATTTCCTGGTCCGCCCGGTTCTCCAGCACTTAAGCTATCGTATATATATGAGACCGTTCCTTGCGTAACGCTGTTTACTGTAACAAATCCCGGGCACATGTAGGTCATAATATCGATTGCATTTAATTTTGACATTGAATGAGTGCCCGCATACGGACCCTGAGTAATGCAACCGCATTGAACTGGCCACGAACAATCTTCACCCTCACATCCCTCTCTTCCAGATAGCCCGCTGATGGAGTCGGTTTGCATGGCGGTGATTTTTTCGGGACTGGCTCCAGAAAGATTGAAAAAAGCGAGGACAGCCAAGATGCCGATAACGATAAGGAGGACCACACCAGCAGCAGCTAAAACTTCTGGTCCAAGAGCAACAGCTATTTTAGTGATGAGGGACCCTAGGCCTTGAGCGGCTTTGACTCCCAGCTTGCCCAAACCCTTGGCTCCGCTTTTGATAAAGTTTCCTAACCCTCGGGCTCCGGTTTTGACAAAGTTGTTGAAATTATTATTCGAGAATATTTTTCCGACTTGCGTGCCTTGCTGGTTTTTATAAAAACCAAAATTGAATGGAGATCCCTGTCTGTTTTTTGAAAACGATTTAATAAATCTTTTGAATCGACTAAAGTTGTTTTTGATGGTTTGTTGTTCTTTGATGAATTTGTTGATGAGTTTAAAAACTCGATTTAGTTGGAAACCCTGTTCTTTTTCAAGCTGTTCACTTGATTGAATATCAGCATCCTCAATGGCTTGATCGATATTGCTGGGGGAATATGATGGGGTTTCTGGTGCCGGGGCGGAAGTGGAGCTTGCGGGGGCGTTGGGATTTATTTCTGCCACAATATCTTCGGGGGTTTTATTTATTTGTAAAAGGATGTGCTGTATGTTTTCTGAGTTGAGGTTGTTAGCCTCTGCTATTGATTGAAGCTTGTGAATTTTAGGATCAAGGGATGCGGTTTCATATAGTTTGGCCGTATAGTCGGCGAAACGCCTGAGAGCACTTGAATCAATTTGATTTGTGTCAACGCCGTGTTTTTTGAGCCTGTTTTTAATGAGTTCGTTAATGTTGACAGGTTTGTTAAGGGGAGTGGTTAAAATATCCCCAAGAAGGTCTTGATGGATGTCATTGGCAATTTTGGCTTGTTTTTCAGGAGCTGCTGAGCTAAGTCCAATGGCGACAATTTTGTCTAGTTCTGGTTTGAGGGTGGGAATATTGTTGGGTCCAACAATTAAAGGGGATTGAATCTGTTGGAGTAATCGAGAGGTGAGTCCATCACCGTCGATGGGTTTAAGATAATCTTTTATTGGCTCAAAGGTTTCATGAACTTGGTTGTTTGTTCGAATAACTTCTTGCAATACATCTTCTGGTTTTATATTGCTGGGGCCAGCAGAAAGACTCACAGCAAGACGAACGTGAGGTTCTGAGGCTTGAGATATTTTTTTGGCTAACTCGTAGGAGAGAGAATTCAGGTTCTGTTGAGGATCAAGCGTGGTTCGTTGGATAAGGTAATTGATTTCTTGTTTTGTTCCAGGGTGATTAAGGAGGCGGTTTGTTTGATCGATAGCAATTGTTTTGTTGAGTTCGTTTCTTAAATAATTAATCGTTGTGTTATAGAGGGAGGACCTTAAGTCTTTAAGTTGATCAAGCGTTGTTTGGATGTTTTCTGCTTGGGGAGAATTGGGAGTTGTGGGGCTGGAGAGGCTGTCTTTTGTGGTGTTGGTGGAGTCATTTTGTGGCATGTGAGTATTGTACCAGGGAAGACTATGAGGTTTGAAGTTCTTTTCAATATGTTTTGTTTGTTCTTGAGTATGGTAAAATATCAACCAGATATGTCGCAGCAGAATTATAGTCAGGATGGGGCAAATTCCTCTTTCGACGGAGAGTTAGAGGTTTTGGCAGCTATTTATCAGAAAAAACCTGAGCTGTTAAGGCCTGATCAAGTAAAAAAGTTGATGGATTCAGGAATTCTCGACTCCAATAGCGGCGCGGGCGATGTTCAAGTTTCGGATCGGGACAGTCGGGCAAAAGATAAGAATGTTATCGATCAAAGCGTGTTGGAAAAAGCCTTTGATGAGGCTGACGCAATTTTGTTAGAAACAGATCGACTAAAACACCACTATTATTCAGATGAGGATTGGGATCAAATGAGTGAAGATAAAAAGTTTGAGGCGAGAGAAAGAATGTTTGAGGACAATTTTCAAATGAGCCCGGTCGATTTGGCTTATTCAATTTACCATCAATTAAGTCAAGGAAGTCAACATGCCTAATCAAGTTGAAGGAATGGATGCGTTGGCAAGAGCCGCGATTCATATGGCGGTGGAGACTAGTGATAACCCAGCAAATTCTGAAGGAATCATTAAGCAGAATTTCGAAAAAGACTATTTAGTTTTGCGATCACATAAGCGGTCTCTGCAAAAACAGGGCATACCAACGATTAACCAAGCAGAAAAAGATGCGCTAAGTTCCCGGTTGAGTGAAATTGAGCACGATCCTGAGGAGCTTGTTTTGGCAAAACGCTTGGTTGATGAGCTGACTGCCGGTGGAGTGAAGGACGCTGATTTTTTACGACAACAGCATGGGATTCTGGGCGATCAGGATTATCAGGATTACTTAACGGTGGGATGGAGAGTGAAAATTGAGGAGGTCCAACAGAAGTTGGAGGAACGACGGTTGGAAGATCGGCAAAAACAGGAGGAAATGAAAAAAGAGCGGGAGCTTAGGAACTCTCCGGAAGACTTAGCGAAAATATATACAAAGGGGGCTGTTTTGGAAGAATCGTCAAAAAAGGCGATTGAAAATTCGGGGAAGCAGGTGTGGGAAGATGTGCAAAAAACTGACGGTGACCATGAAGAATACCTCAAATCGGTAATATATAAGGAAAATAAAACTCGTTTGGTCGACGCGTGGAAGAAAACGGTTTCAGAAGATGCGGCTGAAGCGATTGCCGAAAATGTGTTGGATGTGTGGTTTGAGGTTAATAGCGGAAATGAAAAAAATAAAGTAACAGCGGCCACGTTAATGAGGCCTTTGGCCCAATTGAAAGAGTCGATACAGCAGGGAGTTGGTTTAGATCATCAGGGGGATGTGGTGGCGGATGTGACGGTGGGAAAATTGATTGATGAGATCGGGGGACGTATTGAGGGCAATATTGATATGGAAGATGTGAATAGCCAAATTGACCAGACGCGGATTGACGAAAATTTTATTCAGGAATCTGAAAAGAGGCGACAAGAGCTGATTGATGGCTATCAGCGATTTAAGACTCATGTAGATGCGGTGGTTCAATCTGTTACAAATATTGATGATTTGAAACGAATCAAAGATGAGGTAAACATTCATTTACTAAAAGAAGATTTGCCCGCAGATGAGATGCTCCGAAAACAAGCAGTTTTGGGGAAGGAGCTTTCAGAATTATTTTTGGCGGAGTTGGGAGGGGAAAGCGAATCATATTGGATCACTGTATTAAATGAGGCTTATACGCGCGCGAAAAATCCTGAGGCAATTAAACAACTTCACGCTAATTTGGAAGATACAATAAAAAAGTTGCAGCAAGAGGATGGGCAATTGAGGTTGGGAAAGGAGCTACTGATAGAAGAGTTGGAGGAAAAAGGGTTATTGGATGAGGTTGTGGTTGAACGGAAAAAGAATGGAGAAGCGGGCAGAACTCAGGAATTTGTGGAGACATTAGTCAGGGAGGTAAAAAAATCACATTTGATGGGAAAGGTGACACCTCGTTTGCTAGATGTGCTTCCGGAGGGGGTGTCGTTGAACTCATTTAATCAGGAATTGATGGGGCTTGCGGTGAAGTTTGGGGTTAATGTTTCTGAAGAGAGGGTTAATCTAGATTGGGAGTTGGCAGCAGAGGCACTTTCGCCCGAGCAGGGTGGCGAGATGAGAAGAATGCAGCAATTAGGGTTGCAGGAGCGAGGGTTGGAAGCCTACATGTTTTTGCCTCAAACTCAGGAAATCATGCGTTTCTTTCGGGCTCTACCACAATCTGAACAAGATCAGTTGAGTGCGAGGTTGATTTTGAAAATGATTGATGGTGGCAGGAATGCGGGAATGGCACAATTTGAATTAGGGGCCATCTTGGGAGACGAGCAGACGTCGCCGGTGATGTTCGCATATGCGGAAACAATGGATTGGGTGCGGAAAGCAGGAGAAATTAAGGGGTATATAGAAGAAAAAGATGTGCATCGAATGTTTGGTTTTCACAACCCCGAATCATTTGCGTTATTGAACCAAAAGATTGATCAAACGGCATGGGTAAAAGATAAGGACAGCGGAAATTGGATAAAGAAAGATTTTTCTTTAAGTGTGAAGGATGTTCTTGCTGAAGTGTATACCTATGAAGCAATGAGAGAGTTGGCTGCCAATGCTGGTTTGGGCCCCAATAGTTTTGCTGAGGCAAAAGGCAAATGGCTAAAGGTGGCTATTTTGAGAAAATTGGGTTATCGAAGAGAGGACGTGTTGAAGTGGTTTGATCAACAAGCAGAATATGATCGATTAGTACGAGAAGGGAAACAGGAAGAAGCAGATGCTGAAGAGGCCAGATGGAAGGATGATCGTTTTCCTGAGATTGGAAGGACAGATCGATTGTCTTTGGCAAATCAAATGGAGTTTGATGGATTGGGGGGATTGGCTGCAGTTAATTGGGGTGCAATTATTACGGCATACAACTACATGGTGTGGTCGCATGGTGATATTGAATTGGCGCCAGGGGAAGCGTTTAAACGCAAACCAGATCAAAGAGCTCGTGGACCTGAGCAAGATTATCAAAGAGAGTTTGATAAGTCTGTTGAGGTGACTCAGGTTATGGGGATGCGTCCATTGTTGGCTGACTATTCGAGCTATGTGGCGAGAGAGGCTTTAGTGGCTCGAATCCAAAATATGATTGAGAGCGAGAATGTGCCTGAGAGTATTCTAAAGAGGAGAAAAAAATATATAGAGGCTGTTGCCTTGGTGGACCAACCGACTCCAGAAGGAATAAAGGTGCTCAGTATGATGGCTTCTGGTTATGGGATATTTGAGCCCCCCAAAGATATTCAGCTGGATCAAAGAGTAAACTATTTTAAACAAAAAGTAAGAGATGGAATGAAGGATGTGAGTACTTGGGGAGTAAAGCGCGTAAGACCCTTCCATTTGTGGGAAAAAGCGTCAACAAGTGAGGATTCAACAATGGATGAGTTATGGGCAGGCTTTGATGCGGAGCCCTTAATGCTAGAAACAGGCATGAATGAGGCAGAGATCCAACATTGCAAACAATTTGATGCACGGGGAAGAACGTTGCCCTCTGGAGTAGATGGAACAAAAAATGTCGTTGGTTGGATGAATTTTTTGCATTATGCAAATTTTAACCTCTTTGATTTGTCAGAATCAACTTTTAAGTCATTGGATAGTGCGGTTCGTTATAGGGATCGAGCGGCGAGTACTGTTTCACAGATGTGCGACTTTGCTGGTTTGGAGATGCCTGTTCACGATAGTGTTGAGTTTGTCCCAAAGAGTGAGGCGGAATTATCTACGTATGCTCAATTGATGGCGAGGCAAGGGAAACCTCCGAGCAAGAAGGAGATTGAGGGGTATTCGAAGGAGCCTGCGGCTGATTATGCTTTTTATTTAGGTGGACATGTTAAGGCAACGGTAGGTAAAGTGGTAGAGAGTGCCGCTAAGGTTTCGCTTGGAGGATTTTTGCAACGCATTCCCACAGCAATGCTATATCAAGAGGCATTGAGAATGCATATGGAACATAACCTGTTTTGGCATGATGACGTTCCACTTTATAGGATAGATATTGAGGAGCCTGATTTTGGAGCGGGCAATGCGCGAAAGTTGGCCAGATTTACAGAAGCGGAGTTTAATAAATTATGGTTGTCAAAGTTGGGCGCTGGGGCAACACAATCTCATGTGGATATGATTGCTGAGGTTTTGTCGGGGCATATGTTCCATTTTGTTGAACCAGTTGAAAATGAATTGAAAGAACAATCTGGTGAAGAGCGAAGTCAGGGAAGGGTATTGATTGGTCCAAATGGATCATTTTTGCCGATTGTCGCAACTGCGAAAGCAATTAAGAAGGAGCTGAGGGGGGGAGTTGAAAAAGTGCTTGAGGATATTTCCAAACCTCCAAGTCATGATATGAAGTTGAAGATGAATAGATTTTTGAAAGTATTAGATGAAATGGATCACTTGGGGGGGCTGTCATACGCCATGTTGGGCGGGTCGGGAAACATGCCAGTGTGGGGGTATTTGGTTGACGGACTGTTCAGCCACGTGGGTGGGAGAGATTACCCTACAGCCTTCGAACAACAACTAAAAGGGGAACTGATGTATTTTTTGGAGAAGGGTATGGTGATGTCCCCTGCAATTCAGGGTAATTACGCAGTTTCATTCTATCGGGGCAGTAAAGGCGAGGCTCTTGCTAGTGTTGAGGAGGCGAGGAAGCGTTCGTTGAGGTAGTATTTGGATTTCAAGGAAAAAGTTTTTGAGAACTTGGGTCGAGTTTGCTGTGGTGGGGATTATGTAACTGGGGGCTTTAATGGTGGAAGGCCTACTAGTCTCTTGAGGTAGTCTTCACTTCTGGTTTTTAAATTTGGTTTGCTATAGGTTTTGTCGTGATAGAAAGCTTCCT
>QKAA01000028.1 GCA_003247275.1 bacterium
AAATATACTATTTTGGCAATATTTGTCTTATTTTAGGAAGCGAAACTTTCTTTGATCTGTTTTTGAGGGAGATGAATCTTTCTGGGAGTAATGATGAGGAAAATTAAGCTGATTAAAGCTAGTAGCCAACCAATGGCTCCAAAGGCTTTTTGTTCACCAATAAGCGCGGCCAATCCGCCAGCAATAATTGGCCCGATGACAAACCCAAGGCTACTCATGGAATTGGTAAGTCCGACTAAGGTATTGGCATTATGACCTAAGCGCTCACAGTAATCTTCGATAGCTCCTTTTATTTCGGGAACAGTTATAGAGAAAAAGATGGCACCGATGCCAATGTGGATCATGAAGTTTTGAAAGTCTGATTGAAAGATTGAAGTTCCGAAAGAAATGCCAGCGAGTAGTCCGGCGCTGTAAGCAGTTCTTTTTTTGCCGATGCGTTTACTGACTTTGATTCCAAGTGGAGCCACGATAAAGGCTGGAAGAAGATAAACTACATAAAAGAAATCCGATAGTGCGCTGGTATTTCTTAAGGAATTAGCAAGAACTGCTCCAGCTGTCCAGAAAGTGGAGTCAACGATGGTTAAAAAAAGTAAAAATAGGAGAACCGGAAATAACTTTTTTTCTAAGATCGCCCAAATTATTAAACCTTTTTTTAAGGAATGAGTTTGTTCAGGAGTTACGTAAGGATTTCTAATATGTTTGCCGTAGATCAGTTTAAAAATAAGTATGCCAAAAATGGTAATCAACTGCATAAAAATGGCTGTATATAAAGGAATTTTTGCACCAATGGAAAGCAATGAGAGGGCGAGTGTTGGTCCAATAATGTAAGCTAAACTGCTAAAGGCGTTCATAACTGCCCAACCAAAATCGTGCTGATCATGGGCCAGATAATGATGGATGTAGTTTGATTTGGCGAAAAGAAGCAATTCATAGTAGATGCCCCAAATTCCCATGGAAAGGATAACGACGATGAGGCTTGTCTTCCCTAATAAGATTAATGGAAATACTGATGACAATATAATCCCGACTAAGCTATAGACATAAAAACTTTTCTCTTTCATGTTGTTGCTTAAAAGATAGTCGATAAAAAATCCTACAACCGAAGATAAACTAAAAATTATGCCCATGTAAAACGAATTATGAACAATTGATTCAATAATATTCGGGGCCATGAAGGACATGGTCGAATCGCCTAATGAATAAAAAAAGATGATGATAACAAAGAAAATGAAGCTTGATCTGATTAATGGCCGTTTGGCGGCATCACGATTCATGCCAAATGTATACATATATTAATGCTATCTCAAAATGAGGATGTTGACAAAGACTGAACAATTTACAGTACGAGGTTTACTGCTGTAAAAATTTTGCTGTAATTAATCAACTTGGGAGATCGACTATCCCAAATCGAATTCTTGAAGTAATTGTGATTGGGAAATAATTTGGTCAACATTATTATATGCATGCTGTTTTAACTCTATGATCTCCCATTCTTCGTCAATTTTTTCCCATGGAAATAAAATTTCTTGCTTGCTTTCGATGCCAAGTTTTTTACACTCTGATTCCGATAATTCTTTACAACAGTTCGTTAATTTTCCGTAAATTGAAACCTCCGCATCCTTAACTACATCTTGATAATTGTAATCCATATTGGATGCTGCATAGATAATACGAGATTGAGGAAACATTGCCTTTAAATCTTTGGCCGCATATTTAGCTTGATTCCCATAACAATGATTGCCCTCAACTAATAAAATTGTGGGGTTTACTTTGCGAATTGTCCCTTTATTAACAGACAACAATCTTCTTAGTTCGCATTTACCGTTTTTAAAAAAGTATTTATATTGAACAGGTACGATCGTTGTTAGTACATCAAAAAGGTATGCCAAGTAAGTGGCGGGAATATTTCCGCCGCGAAGAATTGGCACAACAACATCTATGGTCAAGTGGTGAGTGGTAACATATTCTTTTACTTTTGTAAGTAGTGAGTCCAGTTCAGCTTGATATTCTACTATCGTCTGCACATGATAGTTGTTTTTATTGTATTTTTTTAGTGCTTCTTTCAGAGAATCTTGATTGTTCATTATCACCACATTTTATTTCGGTTTATGTTAAAAGTCTATGTCTTGGTCAACAACCTCTTCCTTGGAGATATTGACTTCATCGTCTTTTTTGACCTTAACGTTGATTTCTTCAATTTTATTGTCTAATTCAGTTAATTTCTTTTTAAGGAAAACTGATAATTCTGCAGCTCGTTTAAATTTAGGGATGGCTGCTTCTAAATCAAGTTCTTCCTGCTCAAATTCGCTGGTTAATTGTTTTAGCTCTTCATAGGCAGTCGCGAATGAGAGTGATTGTTTATTTGACATAGGAGGTTATCTTTCCTTTTGCTAATTGGGTAATGATTGTTTGATTTTTTTCAACCGCTTCTGCGGAATTAATTATTCTACCAGCAACAGAAGTGGTAATAGAGAATCCTCGTTTTAAAACATTCTGATAGTTAAGTGTGTCAACGAGATGAATGAGATTGGCGACATCTTGCTTGTAATACTGTTGTTTGTTTTTGATTATTTGGGTAATTTTATTAATTGAAGTGTCTATTTGTTGATGATATTTATGACTATAGTTTTGAAATATGTTATTTGATCGGGCAATGACATGCTTTATGTTCGCTAGCTGCTGATGAATCGTTTGATAAATGAGCTGTTGATAGGTGTCTATTTCTAAGGCAATTTCGTTTCTATCTCTCACAGCTAATTCTGCGGCATTTGAAGGGGTGGAGGCACGCACATCAGCAACATAATCGGTTAATGACCAGTTGTCCTCATGTCCAATAGCTGAGACAGTCGGGACTTTGAGTGAGAAAAGGAGGCGGGTAATCGATTCATCGTTAAAGGCTTGGAGATCTTCTAAACTGCCGCCGCCGCGAGCCAGAATCACTAAATCAAACGATTCTGGATGGCTATTAATAAAACTTAGGGCACTTTTGATTGTGGGTACGGCTTCTCTCCCCTGCACGTTTACCGGTAGTAGCTTAATGGTTAACCCACTCATACGAGCTGACAAAATTTTAATGAGGTCATAATAAGCAGACGAATCTTTGGCAGTAATTAGACCGATTTTAGTTGGCCACAAGGGTAATTGACGTTTTCTTTCGATAGCGAACAACCCTTCTGATTCAAGTTGACGCTTTAATTTTTCAAAAGCTAGTTGAAGAGCGCCTTCTCCTTGAGGAGTAATTGTGTTGGCAAAAAATCTGAATTTAGTTGTGCCCTTATAAACTCCTGCTGTTCCGGTGATTCTCACCTTCATTCCAGGTTCTAGCTGGCGAAAATTATGAATTAGATGGCTCATGGAAAATATATCCATGGAAGATGAAGCATCTTTGACGGTACCAAAAATGAGCCTGCCATTTTTAATATCTAGGCGACTTAATTCGCCCTCAACTGTAACTTCTCCTAAGAGAGCAAGATGATTACCGATAGCTTCGTTAAATTCAGAAACTTGAAAAATTGGGTTAAATGCGTCTACCATATGGCTATTCTAACTCATGTAGTATGATGACTCGAACATGGATTACACATTAAAGCGAAATAATCGATCACGCTCAATTAAAATAAGCCTTTCTCACGATGGACAGGTGGTTGTTTCAGCCCCACGATTTGTGCCAAAAAACATTATCGCTGCATTTGTTAATCGGCAGATTCCCTGGATCGAGCGACAACAACAAAAGCTTTCACTTAAAAAAATGGCCAACCCCACATTTAATTGGGACGATAAAATCATTAGCATTTATGGAACGCTTTATTCAATTATTTTTGCTCCCGATCAAAGTGAGAAGGTCACGCTTTTGAAGGGAAACTGCATGGTTCATCCTGTTACTGGTAGCGAAAATGATGTGAGAAAAACACTGCTTTTATGGCTTAAGCGTGAAGCAGAAAACTATATTCTTAACCAGGTGCAGCGGAGTGCAAAGATAATGAATACTGACTTTGGTTCAGTTCGATTTGGCCAACAAAAAAGCCGATGGGGTAGCTGCACGGGTAAAAACGATTTGTCATTTAATTGGCGTCTGATTCATTTCCCTAAAGAGGTGATTGATTACGTCATTGTCCATGAGTTAGCTCATACGAAACATCACAATCACTCAGCTTCGTTTTGGGAGTTGGTTGGAGCGTATTGTCCTCATTGGAAACAACAGCGAAATTTTTTGAAACGACAAGTGGTGTTATTGGAGAAGTAGATTATTTAGCGAAAATGGCCACATAGAAACCATCTTTGCCAGATAAGCAGGCGTGAGTGAAGTCGTTAGATAGTTGGGTTTCCCGATGTCCTTCAGTTGAAGTGTCCCAGCCCCACTCAATAACGTGAATGGGATCCTGTGCGGTGGGCCAGTAAGCTAAGTTTTCAGCGACTTGTTGTCTTTGGGTCATATCGAATAGTAAACCTGACTCAGCGTCTTTAGAAAATCCATCGTGAGCATCGAGCGGATATTTGTCAGGATTTGGATATGATGCGGGATCTAAGTGGCTGGCGAGCAACTCCAATTGATCGTTAACTCGTTTTCTGGCATATTCACAAAGTTTATCGTCTTGGGACAAGGTGGTACGCCCCTGACTTTGTCGATAAATCGACAGAGCGTTCCACAATTCTGCTTCGGTGAAATTTTTAATCGGAGTGGTTGAAATTGTTTTAGTGAGACTTCTGGCACTTACTAAACTAATGGCAACTTCAGCTGAGGAAGTGGCGACGCACAGGTGAGTTAATTTGTCTGAGAGAAAATAGGCGCTCATTGAAGCGTCGGAGGTTATTTGGGAGGCAAACCATTCTAGATTAAGCGGTTGGCTAAACATAGAAAGCTGAACTGACTGACATTCGGGACAAAGAGCACTGATTTTATCTTCTGAAAGCGTTTGATGATTGAGATAATTGCGAGCAAGGGCACAGGTTTTAATGCCTTCGGGCAAATTGGTGAGATTTTGCTGTTGGCGGACTTGATTAATTAATTGACTAATATCTTGCTCGGACGTTGGCGTAGGAAGTGGAACAACTGGGGTTTTGATGGTTGAAACGATTTGGTTTATGGCTTGCTTGGGATTGGTGAAAAATGATTGAAGATTTTGCGATTGAGGAGATAACATACTCTTCTCAATTAGTGATTGTTTTTTGGCATAGGTAAGGGCCGCGAAACACACACAGGCAAAGAAAATAATCCGAACTATTCGACGTTTCATAGCACGACTATTTTAGCAAAATACAATTTGTAGAAAAGGTAAAAAAGGCTTGAAGCTCTTGCTTAACGCTTTGGACTTTGTTTTTTGCGTCGAGCTTTGCCGCCAGTGCCAACTTTACGAGATTCTTTCATACGAGAGTCTCTAGTTAGTAAACCAGCTTTTTTAAGCAAAGAACGATAAGCGGTAGCGTCTAATGAGGCTAAAGCTCGTGATATACCGTGAACAACGGCGCCTAGTTGGGCGGTTTTTCCTGAACCTTCAACTTTAGCGGTGAAACTAAATTTACCACTGGTTTCGGTTACTTCAAAAGGCTTGAGATAGTTTTTCACGGCAACTTCACCAGGGAAGTACTGACCGATTGGCTTATCGTTAACCATCATGTCGCCACTTTTTTTATAGAGTCTGACTCGAGCTACAGCGGTCTTTCTTCGACCAACAGCATAGATATAGTCAGTTTTTTTTGATTTATTTTTGGTGGTTTCTGCCATATTGGTTTACTTTTATGCTTTCTTTTGTGATTTATCGATTTGCTGTTGATAGGGTTGTTGATCATCAACAAAGACTTTAAGACGTTTCATTCTCTCGTCTCGAAGTTTGTTTTTGGGCAACATCCCTTTTACGGCATGAATGATAACTTTTCGAGGATCTTTTTCCATTAAATCTTCAAAATTAATTTCTTTAAATCCTCCTGGAATCATGGAGTGATGTTGATAGAGTTTGTTTTTTGCTTTAGTACCAGTGACAGCAACATCTTTGGCATTAATACAGACGACATAATCTCCTGCATCGATATTGGGGGTATAGGTTGGCTTATATTTACCAATCAGTTTTACGGCAATATCAGTTGCAGCTCGACCGAGCACTTGTGATTTGAGATCGATTAAGTGCCACTCGCGATTGACTTCTTTGGCTTTTTGAACGGTTGATTTCATCATATTTATTTACCTCCAGAGATACGTTTTTGAGGAACATGTTTGGCTGCTGTGGTAGCAGATTGAGGTTGTCTTGGAGCTTTGTTGACAACTTTCTCATCTTTGACTGGAGCAGTTTTTTTGGCAGTACTACTGGCAGGTTTCTTTGCTTCCTCTTTTTTGGTGGGAGCTTTTGCAGCTTCTTTATCTTTGGAAGATTTTGCCTCTACGGCTGGCTTCCAATCGAGGATTTCTAGTTTAACCATTTCAGCATCGTCACCACGGCGCTTGCCGATTTTAGAGATTTTTAAAAACCCACTTGAGCGGTTTAACTTGGGAGCAATTTCGTCAACTAAGCGGTTAACTGCTTTAGTTTGATTTAACTCTTGATCAATTAAGCGGCGGGCATGCACGGTATTCTTTTTAGCTTTGGTAATAAGCTTTTCAAAAGAGCCGCGAAGTGCGTTAGCTTTTGCTTTTGTGGTGGTAATTGAACCGTGCTCAATTAACGATAATGATAGATTTTTAAAGAGAGCACGACGACTGGTAATGTCGCGATTAAGTTGTTTGCCTTTTACTGCATGTCTCATGTCTTTATTCCCCTATGATCTCTTATGACTTTTTCAAGTCGAGACCCTTCTGTTGCAAAGCTGCGACCACGATATCTACAGACTTTTCACCCAAATTTTTAACTTTGGCAATACTATCGTTATCTGCATTGCAGAGATCTTTAACGGTTGGATAACCACCTTTTCGAAGAGCGTTGGCAATTCTGGTAGGAAGATCTAATTCTTCAACAGTTAAGCGCATGACTTCGTTTTCAGCTGGAGTCAATTCTGGTTCAACTTCTGGAGTTTCAACGATGATAGGATCGAAAATTTGTTTGAAGTGAGCAACGAGAATTTTTGCTGCTTTTTCTAAGGCATCTTTGGCATCAATGGTGCCATCAGTCCAGATGTCGATAATTAAATTGTCGAAATCGGTTCGGCGACCAACACGAGTGGCCTCAACTTTGTAGGCAACACGAGTGATAGGAGAAAAAGAAGCGTCAACAGGAATGTCTCCTAAGGTGGACACGTCTTGTTCTGAAGCAGGAGCGTAACCACGACCACGAGCAATAGTAATCTCGGCTGAAAGTGATTTCTTGGCGGCTAAAGTAGCGAGTTCTTGTTCAGGATTAGCTAAAACAACACCTGCGGGTAAAGAAATGTCTTTACCGGTTACAGTTTTATCGCCTTTAGCTTCTAATTTAACAACAACTTCATCTTCTTTTTCTAAACTGAAACGTAATTGTTTAACGTTTAAGACGAATTCGACGATATCTTCTCGCATGCCTTCAAGTGAAGAAAATTGATGTTGAATACCATCAATTCTGACTTTGGTAACGGCAGCGCCCTGAATTGAAGACAACAAAACTCGGCGTAAACTGACGCCCAGAGTGTGACCGTATCCTTTTTCTAAAGGCTCGAGGGTCAAACGAGCATGATTTTTCTCAATTGTCTCTGGGACAACTGTAAATGTTGGTTGTAGCATGGTTTCTCCTTTCATAATTTCTCGTGGTTCCCGATAGTGCTAACCATGCTATTTTTGGAACTAGCACCATCATCTGAGTCACGAGCGGTTATTATCTCGAATAATACTCAACGACTAAATTTTCATTAATGTCGATATCAACGTCATCTCGACTAGGAGCGGCTTTAACGTTGCCTGATAATCCTTGTCGTTCTAGCCATTTGGGCATATTTTTGCCTTTTTCTTCAAGTGATCCAGCAACAGATGGAATTTTTGAAGCTTTTTCACTTATACCAATTTTCATGCCAGCAGCGACTTGGAAAGAGGGCCTATCGAGCTTGGCTCCGTTGACTTTAACGTGTCCGTGAACAATTAATTGTCTGGCAGCAGCTCTGGTAGGAGCAAAGCCCAAGCGATAGACAACGTTATCTAAGCGTGATTCTAATAATCGAAGCATTTCTTTACCGGTTTCACCCGTTTTTTTACTGGCTTTGGTGTAGTAACGGCTGAATTGTTTTTCTAATAAACCATAGGTCCATTTCATTTTTTGTTTTTCGCGCAATTGAATACCATATTCAGATAGTTTTTTGGCACCCTTGCGACCATGTTGTCCAGGGGGGATATTTAATCGTTTAGCTAATTTAGTAGATCCAGTTTTTAATCCTAAATCAGCTCCTGATCGTCTGGATAATTTATTTTTTGGACCGGTATATCTTGCCATATTTGATTTATTCTCGCGCAAATACGAGAAACATTCCTTTTAATTATCGATTGTGTTTTTTCTTGCGTGGTTTGGTGCCGTTGTGAGCAATCGGCGTTACGTCAGCAATAAGAGAAATATGGAATTGTGAATTCTTAAGGACACGGAGGGCTGAATCTCTTCCTGCACCAGGACCCTTAATAAACACTTTCAATTCACGCATACCTCGCTCTTTGGCTTGTTCAACAACTTTCTCGATGGCCATGGTGGCGGCATAAGGAGTTGATTTTCTGGAACCAGAAAAGCCTGAATGACCAGATGAACTCCAGGCTAATGTATTGCCCTGTTCATCAGTTACAGTTACCAAAGTGTTATTGAAGGTTGAAGTAATATAAAGGTTCCCCTTCATGACTGCTTTGAGAACTTTTTTACGTTTGGTTGCGGTTTTTTGTTGTACTGCCATATTTTTACCTTAGATTGACTGACTTATTTATGCTGCTTTCTTTACTGCATCATCCTTCTTCATGGCGCCAACAGTGCGGCGTTTGCCACGACGAGTACGAGCATTTACTCTGGTTCTTTGGCCACGAGAAGGAAGATTAGCGGTATGACGCATACCTCGGTATGAGCCAATACGCTTTAAGTTTTGAATGTTGTCGCGGATTTTTTGACGAAGAACACCTTCAATGGGATATTGCTCAATGGCGCGCTGAAGACGATTTAATTCGTCAGCAGTTAAATCTTTAGCCCTGGTATCAGGGTTAACTTTGGCTTGTTTGAGAATATCTTCTACATTGGAACGGCCGATACCGAAGATATAGGTAAGAGCTATCTCGGTTCGTTTGTTATCTGGTATATCAATTCCTGCGATACGTGGCATATTATTTATTTATTCTTTAATTAGTAATTATCCTTGGCGTTGTTTATGACGTGGATTGGTGCAAACAATACGAATTACACCTTTTCGTCGGACTATTTTACACTGTTTGCATCGTTTTTTAACGCTGGCTTTTACTTTCATAGTATTTCTCTTGTTTATTTTAATAACTTATTTGGCTCGGTATGTAATTCTGCCCCGATTTTTATCATACGGAGTAACTTCGATTTTTACTTTATCTCCAGGCATAACTCGGATGCGAAACTTTCTCATCTTACCATTTAAGGTACATAGTAAAGTACGATCTTTGTAGTCTTCCGGAGCAGTTGAATCTACGGTAACTCGAAACATCGTGTTTGGTAGCGCCTCAGTGACGATGCCTTCAAGTTCAATATTATCGTTTTTAATCATATCAAGATGTAATTTGGGTTCATGGGATTATAACACTTACCCAACAAAAAAACATGCCCTTTTTATTAACGGAGGACAAAGCTTTGGTATTGTAGCAAAGCTCTTTATTTACCTCAAGTGGCAATCGAGCCGTCGGTAAGAACGACGGGTCCATTTGGGGTAATAAAGACATCCTCTTCAAAAACTGCAGAAATAGAGCCATCTTTGGTAGCAAGTGACCAACCGTCCTCGAGTAGACGGAGGGGCCAATTACCCGCCATATACATGACTTCTATGGCCAACACCATTCCAGGAACTATTTTGGTGTGTAAATTGGGGTCGTTGGAAGTAAAACAAGGAATAGGCGGATCTTCATGCATGGTTTTACCCACTCCATGACCAGTTAAATTGCGAGTGACATTGTAGCCGGCTGCTTCAATGTGTTTTTGAATTGTGGCCGATATATCCTTGATTTTATTGCCAGGAACAGCTTGTTTTATGGCTTTTTTTAAGGTTTTTTTGCCAACTTGTAAGAAATGTTCTTGCTCTGAGTTAGCTTCACCAACCACAAAAGTTGTGGATGTGTCGGTGGTGGTGCCGTGGTAATACATGCCGGTATCAATATTGACTACATCGCCTGGATGAATTGTTCCTTTGGGAATGCCATGAACCATAACCTCGTTAACACTGATGCAGGTGGCCCATTTGTATCCGGGAACTTTTTGAAATCCTGGTTCGCCTCCAGCAGCGCGAATTTGCTGCTCAACGTAATTGTCTATGTCAGCGAGATTGTGATGCGTCTGAGCAAACTCTACCGCCTGGGCTTTAATTTTGGCAATTTTCCGTCCATTTTCTTGGTAAATCTTAAAGTATTCTGGATCGTGCAATGCCATATAGGACTAACTGTTCTTTCCGTTGGTGGCAACCAATTTTTGGGCAGCCTCAATCATTTTGATTCTCTCGAGGATTTGTCGATGAATATCTTTGATTGATTGTTCGCCATTAATGGTGTGAAGTAAACCTTTTCGACGATAGTGATCTAAAACTGGAGTAGTGAATTCGTGGAATGAGGCAATGCGCTTTCGGATAGCAGCTAAGGTGTTATCTTCTCTTACGCCCTCATCGACTCGACCAGATAAGCGCCATAAAGCTTCTTTGTCTGAGACCTCAAGAGAGATGACCATATCAACGCCATTGCTGAAAGCTTTTGCTTGAGGCACAGTGCGAGGAAAACCATCTAAGATATAGCCATTTACGTACTCTGGTTTTTTTAAGTATTCTTCAATAACTGGCAAGACTTTATCGTCTGGAACGAGAGCTCCAGAATTTACGACCTCTTTCATAAATCGACCAAGGGGAGTTTTCTCTTTGGTCATTTGGCGAAAGATGTGGCCAGAAGATAAATAGGGCAGAGATAATTTTTCGGAAAGCAGATTTCCTTGAGTTGATTTTCCAGCTCCTTGGATTCCGATAAGAATAATTTTCATGAATGTAGTACCCTCTCTTTTCAAGATTTAGTATTTTTATATTTCATGCAGACTAGGATAAGAACCTATCGTAATTTCTCATTACTAATAGGGCTTCCATTGATTTACTGGTTTCGAGAATGACAGAAACCACGATAAGAATACCTGTGCCTCCTAAGGTGAGGGAAGTCACTCCAGTGGCAAGTTGGGCTAGGGCGGGTAAGATGGCAACGACGCCCAAGAAGAGGGCTCCCATAAAGGTAATTCTGGTTAAGACATAATTAATGTATTCGGCAGTGGCTTTTCCGGGTCTAATGCCGGGGACAAAGCCACCATTTTTCTTAATTTCGTCTGCAATTTTCTCTGGATCA
>QKAA01000008.1 GCA_003247275.1 bacterium
GCTCAAATTATCGAAACCACTCTAAACTCGTTTGGTATCAGAGCCACCGTTGAAGAGGCTAATCAGGGTCCTGCCGTTACTCAATATGCCCTAAGCATTTCTGCTGGTACTAAATTATCCCGCATTACCGCTCTTCAGAATGACTTGGCCCTGGCCCTTGCTGCCCCCGGACAAATTCGTATCGAAGCCCCCATTCCCGGTAGATCATTAGTTGGTATCGAAATTCCTAATCGCCGGCCAGAAATGGTGACGTTGCGGCGCATGTTATCTGCTCCAGGCCTAAAGAAAACAAAAAGTAAGACAGCTTTTGGTTTGGGCTTAAATGTATCTGGTGAAGTTGTGGTTTCCGACATTACCAAAATGCCCCACGTTCTCATTGCTGGTGCCACTGGCTCTGGTAAATCTGTCTCCATCAACGCCATTATTATGCAAATATTATTCCGCGCCTCACCTGAAGAAGTTAAGTTCTTAATGGTTGATCCAAAACGCGTGGAATTAACTCAATATAACAACATTCCTCATCTCATTTCACCCGTCATTGTTGATCCAGAAAAAGTTTTAAACGCACTCAACTGGGCCGTCAATGAAATGAAAAATCGCTATAGTCTGTTTGCTGAAGTTGGCGCCCGAAACATTGAGGGCTTTAACCAAATGGCCTCATTCCAATCGCTGCCATATATCATCATTGTCATTGATGAATTAGCTGACATTATGTTGTTTGCTCCAGCCAAGGTCGAAGATGCCATTACTCGCCTCGCTCAAATGTCTCGTGCCGTTGGTATTCATCTAATGTTGGCCACTCAACGACCTTCCGTTGACGTTTTGACTGGTCTAATCAAAGCCAACGTTCCCTGTCGTATTGCTTTCAACGTTACCTCCATGATTGATTCACGGGTCATCATCGATAGCCCAGGTGCCGAAAAATTAATCGGTCGAGGCGACATGCTTTACATTCCTCCTGATCAATCAAAACCATCTCGTATTCAAGGGGCCTTTATCTCCGAAGAAGAAATCAAGAAAGCTCTCGATTTCATTAAGGCTCAAAACCCAGCCGCTGAATATAAAGAAGAGATTACTCAAAAAGCTGCCAGTCCAGTTCCCGGATTAGACGCTGAAGAATTAGACGAACTGTTTGAGCAAGCCATCGAAGTCATGCTGGCTCAACAAAAAGCCTCTGCCTCACTCTTCCAACGTTATCTCCAGGTTGGTTATGCCCGCGCCGCTCGAATTTTAGATCAACTTCATCAAGCTGGTATCGTTGGCCCAGGAGAAGGTGCTAAACCTCGACAAATCATGATCAAATCCATGGAAGACTGGAATCAGATAAAAAATGCTCCTAAACAATAATTCTGCCCTAAAGAATTGATATTGCAGCTATATGAAAACTGTTGGTGATCTTCTTAAAAATGCTCGAATTAAGCAGCAGCTAACCCTTGATCAAATTGCCAGTTACTCCAAAATATCCAAACGATATTTAATCGCCATCGAAGATAACGATTTTCAACAATTACCCCCCGCTGCCTTTTCTAAAGGTTTTTTGCATACCTATGCCACTTTGGTTGGGCTGGATCCCAAAACCGTCCTGGCCATTTTCCGTCGCGACTTTGATCAAGATGATAGGGGTCGAATTATTCCCCGAAGTTTCGTTGACCCAATAAAATCTGTTCCCAAAGGAGTCACTCCTCAGCGTCTAACCATTGTCCTTTCCTTGCTTGTCGGCCTCAGTATCGTTATCTTCTTTCTCGTCCAAATTATCAATTTCACTTCCAAACCCCCGTTGGCAATTCACGAACCTTCAGATAATTCTGTCCTCATTTCCCCCATAACTGTCCGCGGCACAACTGATGCTCAAGCCACCATCACTATCAACAACAAACAAGTCATTGTTAGCTCCACTGGCGACTTCACTACTCAACTCGAATTATCCCCCGGGGAACACACCTTAATTATTGTTGCTCAAAGCCGATCTGAGAAAAAAACTACTCTTGAGCGAACTGTCTATATTGATCAACTTCCGGTCGAAAATCAGTGATTCAATTTGACAGAGACAGGGCTGAACAGGTAATCTTGGTTCAATTGGACAACTTGATTAACACTCTTAGTAATTAGCTATTTTTAAGTAAAAAGGAAAAAATATATGGATCCTCTAGTACTTCTTCTTATCGTGGTTACTTCGATTTTGACGGTCTTGTTGGTTATCGTTGGTGTGCAAGTAGTTATGATCCTAAAAGAAGTCAAAACCACGCTAACCCACGTTAATAAAACCCTTGATGCTGCCGACGGAATTGTTTCCGCTCTTTCACGGCCAGTTAGCGGTCTTGCTGACATTGCTGCAGGCGTTAAAACCGGTTTGAGTTTGGCAGAATCATTTATTGGTTGGGTAAGTTCGAAAACTGATCACAGTAATTCAAAAAAAACTGAAGATGTCGAGTAATCTGCCGCAAATGAAGGGTGATACCGGATATGGTCTGGGATTTTTTTCTGGTTTGATTGTTGGAGCTCTTGGGGTATATATCGCCATCACTCCCGAGGGTAAAAAAATTAAAAAAGAAATTATTGCTGAATATACCAAACACCAACAATCTCTAGCCCAAGCTCAAGCAAAATTAGATAACCGTCCGTCATCCAAACAACTAGAAACAGTCAGTCAGGGAATTAAATCTCTGCGCCAAAAAATCGAAAATCTGCTCAATCCACCCGTCCAAGTTAGCAAAACGGTTACTCACTCCAAAGTCAAGAAAAAGCATTATTTTAAGCAAAAATAAGTAAGGTATAATGCACTCCTATGCCAAGCAGTAATACCAACCAAATCACCAAAACAGATTTAGATCGAATTGAAGCTTCATTAAAAAGAGTGATCGAAGTCGCCAAAACTCAAAAGAATCATTCTGAACTTGATGAGGTGGTCAAAGCCTTGACAGATACCTTGAGCCAATTAAAAATGACTGTTGAGTTTGATCACGAAAAACGATTGGCCGCCATCGAAGAATTTTTACAAAATCTGTAAAAAAGGATAAACGTTCCATGACTGGTACACAAATTCGGAATGCGTATCTAAACTACTTCACTTCTGAAAACAGAAATCATCAGCCAATTCCTCCCGCTCGCCTTATCCCAGAAAATGATCCCAGTACTCTGTTTACTAGTTCAGGTATGCAGCAGCTCGTGCCTTATCTTAAGGGTGAACCTCATTCCATGGGTAATCGGCTAACTGATTCTCAACCCTCCTTTAGAGCTGAAGATATTGATGAAGTGGGCGATAACCGCCACACTACGTTTTTTGAAATGCTGGGTAACTGGTCCTTGGGCGATTACTTCAAACAAGAACAACTTCCCTGGTTCTTCGAATTTATCACTCAAGTTGTCGGCCTTGATCCTAACAGACTCTATGTAACCGTTTTTGCTGGCGATAACACCATCCCCAAAGATACTGAATCAATTGAAATTTGGCAAAAGTTATTTAACACCACAGCCCCTGCCAAACCAGGAATTGAGGGTTTTGATAAAAACACTAAAATCTACACCTACGACGCTACCAAAAATTGGTGGTCACGCTCCGGTGTTCCTACCAATATGCCGGTTGGCGAAATTGGTGGTCCCGATTCAGAAGTGTTTTTCGATTTTGATCCCGAAGACAAATTACACCTTCATCAACAATCTCCCTATAAAGATCAACCTTGTCACATTAACTGTGACTGTGGTCGATTCATGGAAATTGGCAACTCCGTCTTTATGCAATACATTAAAACTGATGCTGGGTTTGAACCGCTTCCCAAACAAAACGTCGACTTTGGTGGTGGTTTAGAGAGAATTGCCGCAGCCAGCCAAAACGATCAAGATGTTTTTAAAATCGATCTTCTCTATCCCATCATTCAACAACTAGAATCAATTACTCATTGTTCATATCAAGACGACGCTAACAAGCCCGCTATGCGGATAATTGCCGATCATATGCGTGCTGCTACCATTTTAATTGCTCAAGGTTTAACTCCCAGCAATAAACTCCAAGGGTATTTCCTTCGCCGCTTGCTCCGGCGTTCTCTAGTTAAATTTAATCAACTAATGAAAGATGATACGCAAACAAACTCTCTTTCACATCTTGTTCCCGCTGTGGTTGAGATTTTCTCTGACACCTATCTTGAATCTGTCGATACCACCGCTATTCAAGCAGTTATTGATGATGAACAGCAGCGCTTCAGTAAGTCGCTCAATAAAGGTATGAAAATCATCGCTGCCACCGATGCTAACCAAATTGACGGTAAATTTGCCTTTGATCTGTACCAATCCTACGGTTTCCCTTTGGAAATCACTGAGGAACTGCTAAAGGAAAAAGGACTAACTGTCGACAAAGATACCTTCCGGGCCGAATTCAAAAAACATCAAGACATTTCTCGTAGCGGCTCCACCGGTTTGTTCAAAGGGGGATTAGCCGACCATTCCGACACTATTGTTAAATATCACACTACCACTCATTTACTCCAGGCCGCTTTGCGCCAAGTTTTGGGTGACCATGTTCAACAAATGGGTTCCAATATTACAGCTGAAAGATTGCGCTTTGATTTCAAGCACACTCAAAAAATGACTCCAGAAGAACTAAAAACCGTTGAAACTATGATCAATGAAAAAATTGCTGCTGACTTACCCGTTAATAAAGCCATCATGCCAAAGGACGAAGCTTTAAAATCAGGGGCTATTGCCTTTTTCCGTGATAAATATCCCGACACCGTAACTGTTTACACCATTGGCAACGATCCTCAATCCGATTGGTTTTCCAAAGAATTGTGTGGTGGTCCCCACGTTTCCTCGACAGGAGTTATCGGACCTGTTACCATTAAAAAAGAGGAGGCCGTAGGTGCTGGAGTTCGTCGTATATATGTAACTCTAAGCCAGGCGTAATTTGGCATGGACTTGCCCAACTTGCTCAACAAACTCAAACCTTCAGACGAAGAAGCCAAAAAATTTATTGCCATTGAAATCGATACCGACACTGTCAAAGTCGCCCTATGGCAATCAGATGGCAGCCACACCGAAGTAATTTCCGTTGGTTCCATTCAAACCTGGTCCGAGCCAGATGAGGAAGAGTTAGTTACTGCCATTGATACCAGTTTAGCCGACGCCCAAGGCTCCATCGAAGAAGAACCTGACCAAGTTATTTTTGGGTTGCCAGAAGGTTGGTCAGATAAAGACGGTATCGCCGAAAACAAAAAATCCATCCTAAAAAATATTTGCAAGAAATTTAGTTTTCACCCCATTGGCTACGTCATCAGTACCGAAGCCATTGCTCATCATCTCCGCGATGTTGAAGGTGGGCCCCCTTCAGCCATTTTAGTCAAAGTCCTAAGCAAAACCATTTCAGTTACCCTCATCTATTTGGGTGACATCAAATCAACTCAAATTGTTGAGCGAAGCACTTCTTTGTCAGCTGATATCGAAGAAGGGTTAGCTCGAATTCCCCATTCTGGTCACCTGCCTTCCCGAATTATCTTCCATACCACCCATGAGGATATTGAAGCTATCAAGCAAGAACTTATCTCCTACAATTGGCAAAAGAATCTTTCTTTCCTCCATGTTCCTAAAGTTGAGTCACTTCCCAAAGAATGGAGCATCAAAGCAGTTTCCGTTGCTGGTGGTGCCGAAGTTATCGCCGCCATTGGTTTTGGCAATGTTTCAGCCAGCAACAAGCAAAAAACTGAATCAGTCGCTTCTACCAAATTAGAAAAATCAGAAAAAGAGGATAAAGCTATTGAACCAGAAGAAGAGCCAGAGCTCCCTCAAACACAAGAAGACGACGATCAGGGCAATCCTCCGGAAGAAGAAGTCGTTCCTGAGAAAGCCCCACCAAAAACTGAACCGATAACTTCCGATGTTCTTGGCTTCAAGCCCATTTCTTTTACTGATATTGGTCCAGTTATGCCAACCAAACCTGAGTCAGCCACTGAAACGCCCACCACTGAAGATGACGACAATTTACAAATGATCGATGAGCAGGAATTTAATTCTCCGAAAGAATCGCAGCCAGCGCCACCAGCTCAGAAAAAAAGCCTTCTCTTAGGTTTTAACCAAAAAATTAAAGGCATTACTCAAATGAGACCTCGGTTTTCCTTCAAATTAAATCAGCCCAAGAAAATTATTCTTCCCCTGGCAATCGCCATCGGTGCAATCGGTATCTTTGGTGGAGGATTCTTCGCTTACTACACCCTACCTCAAGCCACTATCCAAATCATTATTCAATCTAACTCGTATCAGCAGCCCATTAACTTTACGATTAACCCAGACGCAACCGAAGTCGATTATGAAGCCAACAGTATTCCCGGAGAAATGAAGCAAGTAGAAGTCACTGGTACCAAAACCATCCCCACTACCGGAGAAAAACTAGTAGGCGATCGAGCCAAAGGTAAGGTGATTATTTATAATCGCACTAATGCGCCAAAAACCTTTAACGCTGGCACAGTCATTAAAGCCGACAGTCTTCGCTTTACCTTAGATGCAGCCGTCACCGTTGCTTCAGCCTCGACCAAAGAAAATGCTGATTTTTCCATCACCACTGAACCCAGCAAAGCTGAATCCTTAGTTACCGCTGTCGATATTGGCAGCCAATATAATCTTGCCAAAGACACTCAATTCAACGTCGATAACTATTCCACTGACACCTTTTTTGCCGTGGCCGATAACGCCTTTACCGGCGGCTCATCTCAAAGCATTCAGGCTGTTTCAGAGGACGACATCGACCAACTTGAAACTGACTTGATGGCCGAACTCCAATTGCAGTTAACTCAAGAAGCCAGTGATAGTGCCTCGTATAAAGCTAGAGTTGCAGTTGGCGAACCAGAAGTTGTTAGTTCGGCATATTCGGCGGATGAAAATGATGAAGCCACCGAATTGACCCTCAATTTAACTTTAAACCAAACTGCCTATGAATATGATTCTTCTGAGGTTGCTGTGTTGGCCCAAATGGTTGCTTCAAGCTCCTTGCCCCAAGATATCCAGATCACTCCAGGTGGAGTTAAGGTCAACATTTTAGCCAGTGAACTAAACAATGATGAAACCGCTAGTGCCAGTGCTCAAGTTGTCTTAAGCCATATTCCCACCATCGATGCATCTGAACTTGTGAGTGATTTACGCGGAGTAAAACTCGACCAATTAGAGTCAAAGTTTTCCGTACTACCCTCATATAAAGGCTATGAAATTGAGCAAAAATACTTGATTTTCAATCGCTTGCCCCTCAATCCACACAAGATTAATCTACGAATTAAACCTTCCAGTTAAAAAAGGTTCATTGATGAAACCATACGGCCAAACGTATTACAAAGCTCCGGTTGTTATTGTTGACTATCAATCTGAGCCACCCAAACGACGGAAACGATTGCTGGGTCCAAGTTTAATCACCATAGGTTCTATCATGGTAGCCAATGTTATCTGGCCCATCGTGTCTCATCAGCTCATTAGTTCCCCCCGACTTCAAAAACAAGAGCTCATTTCTCCCATCCCCAAAGAACAAATCTATGCCGATGTTCCCACTGTCTCCACTTTAAAATCTCCTGAAGCCGTTACTATCGCTCAAGTCAGCGGCGCCGACGTAGATTACACCAAAGTCAGCAACTGGTTCCCTGAGGCCAAACAACTCAATCCCGAAAAACCAGAATCATACACTCTCGAAATTCCAAGTCTTGGTGTCTATAACGCTACCGTTAACATTGGCGGTGAAGATCTCGATAAAAGCTTAGTCCATTACGCTGGTACCGCCCTGCCCGGACAACTTGGTTCACCCGTCATTTTTGGTCACTCAATTTTGCGCCAATTTTATAATCCTTCAGAGAAAAATAAAGATCGCTATAAATCTATCTTTTCCAAAATCATGACCTTAAAGACTGGCGATCGAATTTTTATTGATTACGATGGTATTCGATATGTCTACGAAGTCAAAGATAAAGTTGAAGTTAAGCCAGAGGATTTGTTTATTCTTGAACAAAAATACTCCAATCGTGAGCTGAAATTAATTACCTGTGTTCCCGAGGGCACCTATCTTCGTCGCGGGGTAGTCATAGCACAACTTGTTGATCTCCATTAAAATATGGCCATGGCCGATCTTCTTTCATATCAAGCCCGGATTTGTATTACCGCTGGTGGTTTTTTCGTCAAACACAACAAAATCCTGTTAGTAAAACATAAAAAACTGGGCATTTGGCTAGCTCCTGGTGGACACGTCGAATGTGATGAGCAACCTCACCAAAGCGCTGAACGAGAGGTGTTTGAAGAAACCGGCGTCAAAGTAAAAGTTATTTCAGCTTCACCAGTCATTACCTCTAATGAGAGTCAATATCTCCCCACTCCTTTATGTATTAATCTCCACTGGATTTCCCAAGATAACTACCAGCAACGTTTGACCAGTAGTAACCCCCAACAACCCCACGCCACCAAAATCTGGCCTAAAGGTTGTGAACAGCATTTAAATTATCTATATCTCGTCCAAGCTATAGGTGATTTTCAAGTTAAACACGATCCTAACGAATCAGACGATATCGGGTGGTTTACCCCCGACCAAATTGATGAGCTGGAAACCAAAGAAGACCTCAAACAAGAAATAAAATTAGCCTTTAAAATTTCTCAACAGATTCTCAATCAATCAGCCGTATAATAAGCAAAATGAAAATATTGGTAATTGAAGACGAACAACGAATCGCTCGATACATCAAAAAAGGTCTTGAGATAAAATCACATATTGTCGATAATGCAGAAGATGGCCAGGAAGGCTTAGACATGGCCCTCTCCGAATCATATGATTTGATTATTCTCGATCGAATGTTGCCCGAGCTTGATGGCTTAACCGTTTGCGAAAAAATTCGTCAAAATCAAAAAAGCGTTCCTATCCTCATGTTAACTGCCAAAAACCAGGTCAGTGACCGGGTTGAAGGTTTAAACGCTGGGGCTGATGATTACCTAGGCAAACCCTTTGCCTTTGCTGAATTATTAGCAAGAATTAGCGCTCTCGGTCGCCGTCCCGCCACTTCAACTATTCAAGAACTAACCTGCGGCGATCTAACTTTAAACCTGCAAACCTACCAAGTTACCCGAGGCAAAACCCAAATTGAACTTTCTCGCAAGGAATTTTCTTTGCTTGAATTTTTACTTCGTCACCAAGATCAAGTCTTTAGTCCCGAACAGCTAACCGAACAAGTCTGGAGTTACGACAGTGACGTCCTTCCCAACACTGCTCAAGTATATGTTGGCTACCTTCGTACCAAGATTGATAAACAATTCCCCAAAAGCAAAACCTTGATTCAGACGGTTAGGGGATTTGGCTATAAATTAGCCGCCAATTAAAATAAAACCATGAAAAAATTATCTCTTTTTACCAAAGCTAGACTCAAACTCACCGCTTATTACATCATCATTTTTATTACCATTAGTGGTGTCATCAGCGGCTTGTTTTATTATCGAACTGGCCAAGTTCTAGAAGCTGAATATCAGCGAATTGAACGCCGCTTCCAAATGGAAATAAATGGGATGACCGTTGATTTTGCCCCTGGACCTCCAATTCATCGGATTGATGCCGAAGACATCGAAATTGCCAAACAAAAAATTGTGCTCCAACTCCTTAGCATCAACGGCATGATTGCCATTTTAGTCGCCCTATCAGGATATGTATTATCTGGACTGACACTTGCTCCACTTGAAGCCTCAATGGAACAACAAAAACGCTTCGTCTCTGACGCGGCTCACGAACTCAAAACTCCATTAACTGCCCTAAGAACTTCTTTGGAAGTTAATTTAATGGATGATGAACTTGAGAAAAAACCCAAACAAATTCTTGAAGAAAACTTAGAAGACGTAAAATCGCTTGATCAACTCATTACCAGCATGTTGATGCTGTCAAAAATTAACGAACAACCATTAGAAAAAGAAATTATTGATCTAAAAACGATTATTACTAAAGCCAAAAAGTATACAGACCCCCAGGCGAAAGCTAAAAAAATCAAACTTGTTCAAAAACTTCCAACCAAGAACATATATATTCGTGGCAATGAACCAGCTCTAACCGACGTGGTAAAAATTATCCTTGAGAATGCCATCAAATATAGTCCGGCAAAAACCCAAATCACCTTGTCTGCATCGATTAAACGGGCTACTGTCGAGCTGTCTATTGCCGACCAAGGACCCGGTATTTCTAAGCAAGACTTAAGCCACATTTTTGATCGCTTTTATCGAGCTGACGTCTCGCGTACCAAAAACGCAGATCAAGCAGGTTATGGTCTTGGTCTCTCTATCGCCAAAACCATTGTTGAACATCATCAAGGCAAAATCACCGCTACCAGCACACTTTCCAAAGGCTCAACTTTTACGGTGGTTTTACCCACAGTATAAAGAAATTTGTCGTTCTCAACGTTTTTTCAAAATTAACCGATAGACTACCTCCATCATTAAACAAAGGAGGTGATCGAATGAATAGATTTCAAAAACAAGTGACCGTTGGTTCACTGATATTAATTACCGGGTTGGTCTCAGCCCAGCAAGTCAGTGCCTTCTGGCCATTTGATAACTTTACTAACAATTCCAACTCAGCAACTCAAACGACTGAAACCACTCAGACTCGATCCACCCTGCTCCAAAGAATTGCAGAAAAATTTGGTCTTAATCAAGATGATGTCGACCAAGTGGTCGCCGACTATCAAACCGAGCGACGTCAAGAAATGCAATCCGCATATGAGGATCGTCTCACTGCCGCAGTGGAAAATGGACAGATCACTGCTGAGCAAAAGCAACTCATTTTAGAGAAACACAATCAGTTGCAACAAGAATATGACTCTGAAAACCAACAGCGTCAACAACATCAGGAAGAGCTTCAAGCTTGGGCTGATGAAAATGGAATTGATGTATCTTACTTAGGTGTCGGCGGAGGCCGAGGCATGCGTGGTGGCATGATGGGAGATGATATGGGAATGGTTCGAGGAAGAAACTGGTAACCGTTTCTTTTCTTCTCATTAATCTTCTAAATACTCAAAAAAACTCCCGAGATCACAAGTAGTTGATCCGGGAGTTTTTTAATGGCTGCTTACTCAATGTAAAACTTCTAGATTAAATCGGTAGATAAGTGATGATGGATTCACAACGCAGAACAAAAACTTATAGTGAATAAAAAGAAAATAAGGCAATCTGGGGATGATCGCCGCGTTCATGGATTTCTTTCACGGCCAGGAGCGGGTCTGCCAGCG
>QKAA01000076.1 GCA_003247275.1 bacterium
AATGGAAGAAGAGGTTAAGCAAGCCATCTTTGGTAATGTCGGCACCCTGGTTTCTTTCCGAGTCGGTGTTTCTGATGCCAACTTCCTCCAACACGAATTTACTCCCACTTTTAATGAAACTGATCTCACTAACGTTGAACGCTTCCATGCCTTTGTTAAAACCATTGTTCACAACGAACCTATGACTCCCTTCTCCATGGATCTCACCAAAGACATGTCAATTGAGTCCCGTGAGCGCAATCCTAAGGTCGCCGAACTCATCAAAGAATTATCCCGCCTTCGCTACGGCAAAGACAAAGAACTCCTCGAAGAAGAAATCAGTCGTCGCGCCAAATTATAGAAAACTAAAAAAGCTTAAAGCTCTTCCAACTTTACGTTGTCTTTTTCCACAGTTCCCTCAATCAATTTGAGGTATTTTTCAGTGGTAGAAAGTCGCTTATGACCCACCAAGCGAGACACATAATTGATTGGAGTTCCGGCTCGCAATTGATGAACGATAAAGGTATGACGTAAGTCATTCACTTTTGCGTTTTCAATTCCAGCAATCTTAAAGTAACGATCCACAGCGGTGCGAATGTTACGCACTAAGAAGGGGTTGCCTGTTTTAGTTAAAAATAAAGTCTTATCGTCAGATTTAGGTCTGACGGCCAAATATGCTTCTACCGCCTTTACAGCTGCATCAGACAAAGGTACCACGCGCTCATCGCGTGATTCATAAGGGTTAATTTGCAACTGCTTCTTTTTCAAATCAACATCATCGATTTTTAAATTAGATAATTCGCCAATTCGAATGCCAGTTTGCAATAACACTTCAATAATCGAAGATAATCGCACATCATCTCGAGAAGCATCGCGCAAAGCCCGATACTCAAGTTTAGATAACACCCGTGGGGGAGCCACTTCATACTTAGGATGAGACACGTGAGCGGCTGGATTATCAGTCAAGATCCCCTGATTTTTCATGAATCGGAAAAAAGATTTGATCGAATTCACTTTACGACTGATTGATTTAGAAGTATATTTTTCGTTTTTAAGGTGAACTTTGAAGTTCTCAATATCTTGCTCCCCAATTAAATCGGGGCCAAATTTATGCTGACTTCCCAAAAAAGTCACCAATTGTTCCACATCCTTACCGTATGCCAAAATCGTTGCCGTAGCTCGTTGCTTCGACTTCAAGAAATCAACAAATTGTTGATGTGCTTCATGTAATGTGACAGTACTTTGGTTGTCTTGTTGCATAGTTTTACCTTAAACTAAACCTCTCTATCCACCGTATAGGCGGTCTTGATACAATCAATTCGGGCAAGAAAACACCGCGGTTGTGCAACACCGAAAATGTTCATTAATAGGGCTTATAATAACAAATAAGAGGATTTATGTCAAGACAAAAAAGCAAGTTTAATCCCGTTATTATTATCATCGCCACCACTATCATATTGATCATTAATCTTATTAAAAATGCTGTTGGATTATACCAGTCTAGACAGCGTTTGGAACAGGCGCGTCAAAGTGCCGCCAAATTAGAACAATCTAAACAAAATCTTGAACAAGAAATTGCTCTTAAATCCAACCCTGCATCTCTTGATCAGATTATTCGCGACAAGCTCAATTTGGCCAAGCCAGGCGATACTATTGTTATTGTCAACACCACCGATTCCGCCAACGCCTCATCTTCAGCTCAAACGAACTCAGATGATGCTGCATCCTCATTACTTCCCAATATTATCCAATGGTGGCATCTTTTATACTTCGGCACCAAACAGTAAAAATAAAACCACTCTCATTACTTATAGTTAATAAGCAAATAACCCATAACGCAAATTCTATCGTCTATTCTTCAACTGAATAAGTAATAAAAACAGGTAAGGCTACACAAAACCTACAAAAAGTAGCAGGGGTGGGGAAGTAAACCCTAAAACCTTAGCCTTATAACGCGGAAAGTAGTGGACACGCCAGGCCCACTACGACGCGGCTATATGAGGAAACGCAACGAAACAAGAAAAATAACGAGAGTTATTCTTGTGAAGTGAGTAAGCTCATATGAAGACGTGGATTCTAATTCAAAAACCTACAAAAAGTAGCAGGGGTGGGGTTCGAACCCACAACCTTAGCCTTATGAAGACTCTGCTCCACCATTGAGCTACCCTGCCAAATTCAAGAGGTATTCTACCATTGATACTTAGGTTGAAACAATTATCTATCTGGAGTACAATACATCTCGATACATGCGGGGTAGTGTACGGCTGCACGTGAGGCTCATAATCTCACAGGCCGGGTTCAACTCCCGGCCCCGCAACAATATAAACCACTCTTAAAACAGAGTGGTTTTTTATTTTATCCAAAAATATGTGATAGGCTTATTTCTCATATAAAGTCACTTTTCATGATAAAATAAACCTCAAGATGGTAACTACAAACGATTCTTCCAAAAAATCAGATAAAAATGATTCAAAATCAAATCCAGAATGCTATATCCCCCCCACAATTAAGCACGATAAACCCACCATTCGTCCTTTAAGTTCGTTTTTAATTCGTCCTCCCAAAATTCATACCAACCTCCTTGAGGAACAAGAAAAAATTGTTCTCATCTTGCGTCAACACCCCATCGTCCTGGTCAAACGCTTTCTAGCTGTTTTCATCTCAATAGTCGTTGGCGCCTTCGTCGTTGCCTCTTCCAATCTTTCGTTCATGCCTACCACCTATCTAGTTGCCTTAAGCTTTATCTGGTATCTATTTTTATTGGGGCTAATTATCGAAAAAATCGTTAGCTGGTATTTCAACGTTATTGTTATCACTGATGAGCGCATTATCGACATTGATTTTCTCCACCTCATCTACCAAAACGTTACTGTTACTAAACTAGAAACTATCGAAGATCTTACTTATTCCGTCACTGGCGTCTTCCCCAGCCTCT
>QKAA01000070.1 GCA_003247275.1 bacterium
GCCATACCATTCTCAAGCAATGCCACCACAATATCTCCATTATGCACATCAGGTTGTTCTTCAATCACCACGTAATCTCCATCCAAAATTCCTTCTTCAATCATCGAATCACCTTTTACTTTTAATACGTAGGATCGTTTATTACCTGACACCATTGAAGGAGAAACGGTAAATTTTGCATTCGGATCGGTATAGGGTTCAATTGGCTTACCCGCTGCAATAAAGCCTAAAACTGGCACTTCAATTCCATTAGCGTTTGATACGTAGCGTTCATCCACTAATTCAATTCCTCGTACCGAACCTTCATATTTCTTAAGCACTCCTTTTCGAATTAAAGCGCCCAAATGTTCATGCACTGTGGCCAAACTCGACACATGAATTGAATCGGCAATTTCCTGCAAGGTAGGGGAGTAACCATTTTTTTGAATATACTGAGCAATAAAATCGACTATTTGTCGCTGTCTTCGATAAAGTGTTACTGGCATAAACCTCTCCCCATTTGTTATTTGTTAGCCTAAAAGGCACCCCTTTTTTTTGAAATTTGAGATTTGATATTTGAGTTTCTTGTTTGGGTTTCCTTCACCCACATACTACCCGAAACTAAATCATCTCGTCAATCACCACTTTTCAACATCCCTACCTATATATCCACATACTAGTATGTGATAACAAATAAATTCTGATAAAACTGTTTAACGATTTAACTGTTGAACTATTTCACCACTTAACTGATTTATTATTCATTATTCGATATTCTTTGACCTTTGACTTTTGACATTTGAATTTATTCTTTTACGGGTATTGTTAGGATCTCATTGATTTGAGATAATAAACAATCTATGAAATTCAAACTAAAATCAAGTTTCAAACCAACGGGTGATCAACCTACAGCCATCGAACAACTCACCCACTCAGTTAGCCATAAACAACCCCACCAAACCTTATTAGGAGTCACTGGTTCAGGGAAAACATTTACCCTAGCCAACGTTATCCAAAACGTTCAAAAACCCACGCTGATAATTTCTCACAATAAAACCCTGGCCGCTCAACTCTATCAGGAATTCCGTGATTTCTTCCCTGATAATGCCGTCAATTATTTCGTCTCCTATTACGATTACTATCAACCAGAATCCTACCTCCCGGCCACCGACACCTACATTGAAAAAGAAACCGACATCAACGACGAAATTGATAAACTTCGACTCTCAGCCACTGCCAACTTACTTTCCCGCCCCGATGTAATTGTGGTTGCTTCTGTCTCCTGTATTTACAACTTAGGTTCACCCGCCGACTTCGGCAAAAATATTCTTGAACTCATTGAAGGCCAATATATTGATCGCACCACCATTCTGATTCGCTTGGTTGATATGCAATACGAACGCAACGACTATGAACTCAAGCGCGGCAGTTTTAGAGTTAGAGGTGAAACTATTTTTGTCTGGCCAGCTGATGCCGATTTTGCCTACGAAATCGTCTTCTTAGACAACCGCATTGAATCCATTCGCGCCTTCAATCCTATCGATGGTAAAGATGTCGACGATACCAACCAATGGCTTCACAAACATCCCTTAAGAATCACTATTTACCCCGCCAAACATTACCAATCGGGACAAGACAAACAAGACGCCTATCAACAAATCGAGCATGATCTCAAACAACGAGTAGTTGAATTAAAACAACAAAACAAAATTGTAGAAGCTTACCGCCTCAATCAACGAGTTTCTCACGATCTTGATATGATGCGCGAAATTGGTTTTGTGAATGGTATTGAAAATTATTCTCGCTATTTTGACGGCCGCAATCCCGGTGATCCTCCCTACAGCTTACTTGATTACTTTGCCGACAACGCCGAACAATTCCAATCAAATAAACGTGACTTCTTAACCATCATCGACGAATCACACATCACTCTACCTCAACTTCGCGGCATGTACGCTGGGGACCAATCCCGAAAAACCACGCTGATTGATTATGGCTTCCGCCTCCCTTCAGCTCTTGATAATCGCCCTCTCAAATATCCTGAAATTGAAAAACGGCTTCCTCAAATTATTTACGCCTCTGCTACTCCCGAAGAAACGGAAATGAACCTTTCTCGACCTCATATTGCCGAGCAACTTATCCGACCCACTGGTTTGATTGATCCTGAAATCGAAATCAAACCGAGTACCGGCCAAATCCACGACCTCATGCTTGAAATTATTAAGCGTAAACAACAAGGTCAACGAGTGTTAGTCACTACTCTCACTAAAAAAACCGCTGAAGCTCTAACTGATTACTTAAACGACAAAGCAAATTATCCAAAGGAACAAAAAGTTGATCTTAAAGTCCAATATCTTCATGCCGATGTCCACACCCTCGATCGCTCCGACATCTTAGACGACTTAAGGGCGGGGGAGTACGACGTCATTGTCGGCATTAATCTACTTCGCGAAGGGCTTGATCTTCCCGAAGTCAGTCTCGTAGCCATTCTCGAAGCCGACAAAGAAGGGTTCTTGCGCTCCCGCACTTCACTGATTCAAACCATGGGTCGTGCTGCCCGGCACCAAGAAGGCAAAGTCATTATGTATGCCGACACCATCACCAAATCCATGAAAGCAGCTATTGATGAAGTCACACGCCGCCGCAAAGTCCAACAGCAATACAACAAAGATCATCACATTACTCCCACCACCATCAGCAAACCCCTCCGCGATAAATTAATGATTCGTGAGCTCAAAGACGAAACCGACAAAACTCCCAAAGAACTGAAGCGCTTTGGTTGGAAAAAACTCTCCGACGTCAATCCTGACGCTCTTACTCCCAAAGACAGCAAAACCGTGGTTAAAGAACTTAAAAAACTGATGAAAGCAGCCGCCAAAAATTGGGATTTTGAACTTGCCGCTAAATATC
>QKAA01000062.1 GCA_003247275.1 bacterium
TGCCATAATGAAGAGAATAATGTGGCAAGGGCATTGTCGGCATTACTAACTTCGAGGACGTCAGTAGCAGAGATTATTGAAATATTGGTTGTTTCTTCTGGAAGCTTTGATAAAACGAATAGAATTGTGCGAGGATTTGCTAAAAAAGACAAGAGAATTAAATTAATTGATGAGGCGGAGCGTCGGGGTAAATCAGCAGCAGTTAATCTTTTTTTAATGAGAGCTAGGGGCGAAGTGATGGTAAGTTTGAGTGGTGATGTTCGCCCAAAAAGTGATGCAATAGAAGAAATGGCGTTGCTGTTTCTAAATTTGGATGTGGGGATGGTTGGCTCACATCCGATTCCGACCAATTGTCGTTTTAGTCAGGTAGGCAAAGAGATGGGCTTATTGTGGGAATTGCATCATAAAGTGTCTTTGATCCGACCTAAATGTGGAGAAATGATTGCTTTTCGGAATGTGATTCGAAGGATTCCTTTGCGCCCGTTGGTTGATGAGGCAACTTTAGAAGTGTTGCTTAAGTTAATTGGATTTTCAGTAGTTTATGCGCCACGGGCAATTGTGTATAACAAGGTGCCAAAAACATTAAGTGATTACGTGGTACAACGAAGAAGAAACCATGCTGCACATCTTCTATTGGCGGATAAGTATCAATATCAAGTTTCAACGACGCAGCAGAACATATTGGTAAAAGTTTTGTTGGATTATATCATGGAAAATCCTAGTCAATTGGTGGTGATAATGAGGTTGTTGTTGATAGAGGGTTTGAGTCAGTTTCTGGGATGGTTTGACTATTCAGTTATGGGTAGAAATCCTTATACATGGAGAATGGTAAAGCGGTGAAGCGGTAAAGCTGTTTATTCGTCCTACTATGTGGATAAATAATCAGTAGAATCACGCAATGTTAATGATGAGCGTTATTATGTACCCCACCAGTACATCATGATAGAGAAATCGGTGATGTCGACCCTACTGTCGACGTTAATGTCGGCGATGGCATTACTGGTTCCCCAGTAGTACATGAGAATGGAAAAGTCAGTTAAATCAACGAGATCATCGCAGTTGATATCGCCATTGCTGATTTCGCCACAAGCTGTTCCAATTGAGCCAATGGTACTATTTATAGTGAAGCCCAGTGAGGGGCTGTGAAGACTGGTTAAGCCACCAGAGGATTGAACAAGGGCGTGGATTTGATAATCTCCCGGAACATATTCTTCGGTGTTGGTAATGGTGTAGCTCCAATTTCCTTCTGAATCGACGGTGGTACTATAACTTCTTAGAGGAGCTTGAGTAATAAGGGTGATGTCGCCATTTGGGACAGCACTGCCACTAGCGATGATATCAGCTCCATCAGAATATACGGATTGATTTAACATAATGGTGGGAGACAGTAGCTGGTTGGTAATGCTTGTTTCTGCAAAGGCAGCAGTATAAACAGAAATGTTGATTGGTGAAGTGGTTAGATGATTGGGGTCGGTTCCATAAAAACTAATTTGATGGGTGGTGGGCTCGAGTCCAGTGAATATTTTGCCAAAATGGCCGTCCAATCCAGAGATATCGGTTCCAGTAACTGCTCCAAGTTCAGTAAAAGTAACATAGGTGGTTGGGCCTGTTTCTCCGGAAATGTTAAGTTGTGCTTGCGGTGTTTCAATGATGGCAGTAACAGAGATTGCTCCTTCGAAAAGAGTGACGTTGATTATTCTTTCGTTTTTAATGATGGTGCCTGCTTCATCTTCGGTAATTTGTACGACTATAGTCCAATATTCATCTACGGCTGGATTTTCTACAGGGATACCTCTAATGGTAATCTGAGCTCCAGGTACCATTGAAATTCCAGTAATTTTAACGGTTGAGCCAGTTATGATATATGACGGAGTGCCAGCATATGTTCCTTCAATGTAGGCTGGTTCTGAAACATTTTTAAAGTTAGTTAAAATAAGTTGAATATAGTCTGTACGTCTTACGGGGGAAGCATTAAATGGAAGTTTAAAAGTAACATCCATTTCAGCGCTTGCATTAATTTCCAGGGTATTGACAACGGCGGATAGATTTTCTAGATTGGCGCTTTGTGCGTGTGCACTATTATACGGAAAAAGAGTGATTAAAAGACTGATGATGGTGGGCAGGAGTATTTTTTTCATGAATACCAGTCTAACTTGAGCGTATTCGTTAGTGCATTTTTTTACGGCATGCTTGTCATTTGCAAAAATTGCAGTATTCGTTATTTGCCACTAACAATTATTTTGAGTGCTTTGAGGAGTCGGCTTCTTCCCGATATGAGAGAGATAACAAAGAGAATGAAGGCGATTGTTCCCGTGCTAATTAAAACTGCTGCTGTAGTACTGATGACCATAAATTTTGTAGCAGCAGTTAAAGGGAGATTTTGTTGACCATAGGTGGCGACGAGAGTGGCGGTGTAGTAGCCTAAAGCATTAGGCTTATTCCACTCCGTATCCATCTTTCTAACGACACCTGGAAGAACGTTTTGACCGTTTAGGGGAAGTTCGTCGACTTTTTTGCCAAACATATCAGTAATGATAATGGTTCCTTTTGGTCTAATGTGAGTATTGCCTTCGTTCTTAAGTCTCAAGGTGATATTTAATGGTGTTGTTTGTGAATATTTAGGAATGGAAAATGTTTCAATACTGGCATTTTCGGTAACGTTACCGGAGACTCTTAAGAGAATGAGGGAGCCTACACGCTGAGTGACAGAAGCTCCACCACCTTCAATAACATCCCCTCCAGCTTGAAGTAGGATAGAGGCATAGTGTCCCCCGGGTTCAGCGTTAGCGGGAACGGTAATAGTAAAAGTTAGGGGAATTTCTTGTTGAGGTTGGAGGGCAATATCAGTGCTATTAACTTCAATCCATTTAGCTAAGGAATATAATTCGTCAGATTCTCCTTCTTCTAGGACAACTTGACCCTCTTCTCCGGTAGAAGTAAAGTCTTCTACGAGAATTTTGTAGACTGTTGGTGAGGTTGAATCATTTCTGACGCGCAAAGTTTCAGTTACTTGCTCACCAGGATTAGCAAATAATTCAAATTTAGGGGGGATAATGGTGATCGATCGAGATTCTTGAGCAGAAATTATTGATGGACTAGTTAATCCGATAAAAAAGACCAACAAGGCAGTAATAAAGCGGTTTTTGTTCATACGTTCCTTTGTTTCCTTAAGGGTAATATATAGAATTTTGCTTGTCAATCATGAGGTTTTAAGGTTTATTTTTGATTAAGAATGAGGTTTTCATACAGTGATTTATATTCAGTGGCAGGAATTTTCCAGGAAAAATCTTTGTCCAAGGCTTTTTCTACCATTGTAGTGTAGAGTTTATTTTGATTTTTTACAACTTCAATTGCTTGATATATCGCTTCAGTCATTGATTTGTGATTATATTCATTAAATAAAAATCCGTCGTGGTTGTGAATGATGGTGTCTGCAAGTCCACCGGTTTTTCTAGCAATGGGTAAACTGCCATAACGCATGGCCATCATTTGAACAAGACCACAAGGCTCAAACCGTGAGGGAATAAGTGATAAATGAGATGCTGCGTAGAGGTTGTGTGCTAATGGTTCATCGAAACGAGTCACTATTTTAATGTTGGGCTTATTTTTGGCGGCACTATGCAATTCTGTCTCTAGGTTGGGATCTCCAGTTCCGAGGAAGAAAAAAATTATATTTTCTGGGAAGACGTTATCTTCTATGGCTTGAATGATGAGTCCAATACCTTTTTGGTAAGGGTCAACTCTGCCAATAAAGCTGATTAAAATTTGGTGTTGATCATAGTTGATGCCGTGTTGCTTCATAAGCTCAACACGATTGTTAAGTTTACCTTTTTCCCAAGTTGATTTGGAGAAGTTTTGGAAGAGTAGTTTATCTTTATCTGGATTGAAAAAATTGGTGTCTATGCCGTTTAATATGCCGGTGATGGTAGTTGCTTTAGTTTGAAGAATAGCGTCAATTTTTTCACCATATTCTTGTGTGAGAATTTCTTTGGCATATTGAGGACTGACGGTAGTAATGTGGGAGGCGTGAAGCAGTCCTTCAAGCATAATATTAATTTCTCCGTCTTGTTGATCCCAAGATAATATATGACACTCTTCGGGGTTGAGGTTTAAATGTTTGGCGACTGGTGTTTGAGTTATGCCTTGATAGGCGAGGTTATGGATAGTGATGATTGTTTTGTAGTCTAGATGAGGGTGTTTGTGCTTGAGGAGTACGGGAATGAGCGATGTATGCCAATCATGGCAATGGATAACTTGTGGTTGCCAATAGGGAGAATATTCAGCAACCCAGGTGGCAACGGCAAGCGAAAAGACAGAAAATTTATCAGCATGATTATCTGATGCATCTGTGCTTTTTGATAAGTATTTGTTTTCTTCAAAAAGGTAGGTTAGAACATTTGATTCGGGCAGCATTGCTCGATAGACATTAACAGATAAGGCCTCTTGGTTATAAATAATTTCGAAAGAACTTTCTTGATAAGCATCTTTTGGGAGTCTAACTTCTGGGTGTTTTGGTAGAGCAATACGAATATCAATTGAAAGTTTAGAAAGGGCTGGAGGCAGTGAGCCCCCCACATCGCCTAGTCCACCAATTTTATAAAAGGGATAAGCTTCGGCGATGGGAAATAGAACGTTCATGTTTATTGATAGTCGATGTTAATATGACCGATGTAGAGAGGGTTGGTTTCTGTAGCTTCTGGAGCGTTCATTTGCCATAGTATTTTGTTATCTTTATCGAGTATAACTTGACTGGTGTCAAATGTATTTTCGTAGTAATAAACATCATTATTTGATTTTGGCGGGACAAACGTAGTGAGAATGTAGTCAACTGAGTTGCTGTCTATTGTTTCGTCTAGTTCTTTTCCTACGACGCTGTTGTATTTTTCGATTTTTTGAACACCTAAATCAATGGCAATTTTTTCTGGGTCGGGCGGGTTATCGATAAAATCTTCCATTGATTTATAGGTTTTTTGACGTTGATAAAGATGAATAATTCCATCGTCTATTGCTTTCCATGTTAAATTCATTAATTGAGGATGCGTCATTAGTATCGGATTGGGCTGAGTGGGCGAATTTCCATTAATGATGAGCCAGACTGTTTGAGGATAAGTACCGAATTTTAATGGGATGAGTACGTGGGTAATTGCATGGTCTTGATATGTTTGACTTGCAAAAGCAATGTTTGGTTGGATAACTTTTTTCCAGGTTTGTTCTGTGGCAACTTCCTGAGTTGCTTGAGGAGAAATTTGTTGTTTATTTTTTTGATAATTGTTTATGAGGCCGATAGATGAAATGAGGATCACAATGATAAGAATTGGATAAAAACCAATTGAAGTGGAAGTTGGTTTGAGCGGTCGTATTTTTGGGTTACGTTGTTTTTTCTTACTCATTGTAGGGCGTTTACTCCTGTCAGTTCTCCATCAATTAGAAATGTAAGCATGGCTCCGCCGCCCGTAGAAATATGGTCGAGATTTGATTCGAGATTAAATTGGGTGAAAGCAGTCTCTGTGTCCCCTCCTCCAATCATGGTATAGGCTGCTGTTTGGTTGACGCTTTCGGCCACAATTTTGGTACCCATTTCGTGTTCGGGTTCTTCAAACACGCCCATGGTTCCATTCATGATGACTGTTTTGGCAGTTTTGATGATCTCGGCAAATTTCTCAGCTGAGTTTTTAGTTATATCCCTCTTGTCTTCAGTTAGTTCTCCAAGGACAACATTAGCAGAGAGTGGTTTATTTTGAAGTTCAATGGCGATTTTCCCGCCAACGAGAATGTGGTCAGCGATGGGGCTGAAGGCATCAACTAAAGGGAGTTTGGTTTCAAGTTTGGCTCCACCCAAGACAACAACGAGAGGTTTTTCGGGGTTGATTCTGACTTTTTCTAAGGCAGTAATTTCTTTTTGGAGTGAGAGGCCGGCATATGAGGGAAGCAGTTTGGGAATACCAACAATTGAAGCATGGTCTCGGTGACAAACAGCAAAGGCCTCATTGACATAAAAATCGCCAAGCGAACTTAAGTATTTAGCAAATTGGGGGTCGTTGGTTTCTTCTTCTGGCCAGAATCGCAGGTTATCAATGAGGACAACATTGTCATTGGGAAGACTTAATTGAGTGTAGTCTTTGCAATAGGAAACGAGAGGAACATTTTCTCCTAACAGTTGGCTGACAATGGTAGCAACTGGTTGAAGACTGAGATCTTGGTTGAAGCTCCCCTCTGGTCTGCCCGCGTGCGCAATAAGGATGACGCGACAATTGTGTTGGCGGAGTAATTTGATGGTGGCAATTGCGTCTTCGATACGAGTCGTATCTTCAACTTGACCGTTCTCAATGGGGACGTCAAAATTTGTGCGTAAGATAGCAACTTTTTGTTCATATGTGGGAAATGCTTGATCAACTGATTTCATACTTACCTGCTCCTATTCTCTATATAATTTATCATTATATTCATTTAGCATTCTTTGAGAAGAGTATTGTTCTGAGAGGCTAATTGTTTTTTGCATTCGAGCAATCCAGTTTTCTGGTTCATTTTGAGCGTTTCGATCGTAGAATTCTGGAATGATGTCGTCAGCTAAGCGGAGATAGAGAGTTTCGGCTAAATCTTCTGAGTCGAGGGTCCAACCTAATTTAAACCAATCAACTTCTGAGGTCCAACCATCTTCGACAGTACATTGAAGAACGCCATTACTGGCGGCTTTCATGCCAGATGTGCCTGAGGCTTCTTGACCTTTAATGGGAGTATTTAGCCAAACATCAACACCTTTGACTAAATGCTGAGCAACCTCGATGTCGTAATTTGGAATGAATAGGGCTGATCCCGCAATATTATTCTTCATGAAGCCGATAATTTGCTTGAGAGTTTTTTTGGCTTCTAGATCATCCATATGGGCGCGGCCACTAATAATAATTTGAACTGGCTTATCGGGATTTCCGATTATTTGTTTTAATTTGCCAATGTCAGAAAAGATAGCATCGGGGCGTTTGTATTTAGCAAATCGTCTTGCCCAACCAATTATTAAGTGATTCGGGTCATAACCAAAGCCTATTTTTTGCTGAACATATTCCATTAATTGTCGTTTTTTCTGATTATGGGTTTGCCATAGTAAGGATGGGTTTTGTTGCGAGGCTGCGATATCTTTATCTTGCCAGGTGGGCAAATGAACACCGTTAGTCACTTGCAGCCAATTAAATTCGGGCCAAGTTTGTTTACTGAGAAGATAGTGAGGTTGGCTGACAGCAGAAGCTCTTTTGGAAGTTTTGAGGGCATAGTGAGTTAAGCTGAATCTATTGGTTTCTGGATCAATTCCTGGCTTTAGCAATTCATTGTTGGAGATGTTCATTTTTTTGGCGTAGTAGCCGACGTACTGATTTAAAATGGCAGTGTCGTAGGTTTTGTTCCCCTCACGTACTAAGGTGTGATTGGTGTAAACAATCATGTTTTTGGCAGCTTCAAAGGCTTGGTTGTAGTCCATGCCTGAGCGTTCCATGAATTGGCGGACTAATTGAAGAAATAGAAAGGCTGGTCTTCCCTCGTTAACGTGATAGATTTCAGGGTGAATTTCGAGGGCATCAAGTAGTTTGACCCCACCTATACCTAGGATCATTTGCTGACGAATAACATCTTCATCGCGACCATGATAAAGGGCTTTGGCAATGGCTCTATCTTCAGGTGGATTTTGATCAGTGTCGGTGTCGAGTAAATAGAGAGGGACATTACCAACATTAGTTTTCCAAACTCTGGCCCAGACATCTTGAGTAGTAAGGTGGATCCGAACAAATAACGGCTGATCTTCTTTTGGAACGTAGACATGCTCAAAGCCTAGTTTGACGGGATCAACAGGGAAATCTTCTTCTGATTGATTGCCATCTTCGTCGATAGTTTGAATTGCCTTAGCTCCTCGGTAGAGCAAGCCTACACCAACCATGGGGAAATTATCATCAGAAGCTTGTTTGAGAGTGTCACCGGCAAGGACACCTAAGCCACCAGCATAGATTGGCAGCTTGGGGTCAATTCCAAATTCGGCGCAAAAATAGGCAACAGGACGTTCGGTCGTGACATTTGACATAGGAATACGATACTAGACATTGGGGTTTGGGCACAAGGGACAATATCTGGTATTTCCAACTTATTTTTATATAAAAACCTACCCCTATTTTGAGATAGGGGTAGGTAAAAATGTTTTTTATTTACTTATTTCTTTTTAAAGATACGCTGAAAGACTGTCAGGGTCTGAGCGCGTTGTTTTTCGGCTGCAGTAACTTTATGGCTTTTGAGGTTTTGCTCTGCTTGATAGACGATAAGTCTGGTTTTATCAATCATGTCTGGACTGACAGAAACGCTGGTAGCTCCCCAAGAAACGAGCTTTTCAGTAATTTCGGGGTAAGTTGATGGAGCTTGGCCACAGATCGAACAGCCAATACCGCGGCGCTTACAGGTCCTCACAATCATTTCGAGGGCTTTTAAGACCCCAGGATTTCTTTCATCATATATATCTGCAACCATTTCGTTATCTCGGTCACAACCTAAGATAAGCATGGTTAAGTCATTTGAGCCAATAGAAACACCATCAATGCCAGCATCAATGAACTCATCGAGCATGAAGACATTGTTGGGGATTTCTACCATCATATGGAGTTGGAAATTGGATCGACGCTGGAGGTCATTTTTGGCCATCAATGCTTTGATTTCTTTGAGTTGTTCGACGGTGCGAACAAAAGGAATCATGACATGGAGATTTTTATAGCCATATTTGTTTCTGACTTTTTTGATGGCTTCGAGTTCCATGGCGAAAATGTCACCTTCTTTGATATAGCGATGACAACCGCGGTAACCAATAAGGGGGTTTGCCTCTTCGGGTTCATATTTTTCGCCACCGACTAAACCACGATACTCATTTGTCTTGAAGTCTGTGGTGCGATAGACGATGGGTCTAGGGTTAAAGGCGCGGCAGAAGAATTCAAGACCTTCAGCCATTTTGTCAATGAAATAGGTGCGACGTTTTTGGGCAAGTAATTCGCGAGGGTGAACGCCGATGTATTCAGAGATGATGAATTCGGCTCGTAGTAGTCCGACGCCGTCAACGTACTTTTGGGAAATACCACCAGCCATATCTGGTTCACCTAAGTTAACGTAGACCTTGGTTTTAGTTTTGAGATCGCGGACTTTCTTGATGCCTTTGGGAAGCTTGAGGGCAGTTCGTTTAACTTTGAGTTCTCCGCGGTAAACCTCACCTTTTTGAGCATCGACAGTAATAACTTCTCCGTTTTTGAGTTTGGTGGTGGCAGTACCAGTGCCGACGACACAGGGCACGCCTAATTCTCTGGAAACGATGGCGGCGTGTGAAGTCTGACCACCTCTATCGGTAACGATAGCGGCAGCTCGTTTCATAGCGGGAACAAAATCTGGAGTAGTCATGGGAGCAACGAGGATATTTCCCTCTTTGACTTTGTCGTTATCTTTAGGGTTGGTAATGATAACAACTTTACCTGAGACGATGCCAGGACTGGCAGGAGAACCAACCAAAAGCGCTTTGGGGGTGCCGCCTTCAATATTGGCGGTTTCGCCAATAGTGTTACTGGACTCGATAGCTTTCATAGTGGTGATGGGGCGGGTTTGGACAATATAAATTTTGTCTTTTTCGTAGGCCCATTCAACATCTTGAGGCCAGTTGTAATGCTCTTGCAGTTTTTGACCAATTTTGGCGACTTTTAAGATGACTTCATCGGGAACTTTTTGCTGATCAACTTTACTTTGGGGCACTTTATTTTGTTTGGTAGTCCCCCCTTCTTTGGAAAGCATGACCTTTTGGGATGAAATTTCTTTGTGTCGAATAGTCCATTTGTCACGGTCAACTTCAAAGTGATCAGGCGTGACTGAGCCTTGGACAATCATTTCACCCAAACCCCAAACAGATTCAACCACAATGGTGAAGGGGTCATTATTGATGGGATTAACAGTAAACATGACGCCAGAAACTTCAGATTGAACCATAGCCTGAACAGGAACGGCAATGCCGATTTTGAAGTGGTCAAAACCCTTTTGAACGCGGTAGAAGATAGCTCTAGCTTCAAAAAGCGAGGCCCAACATTTTTGGACAGCCTTAACCACGTCATGATTGCCAGCGATATTAAGGTAAGTGGCTTGTTGGCCAGCAAAAGAAGCGTCGGGTAAGTCTTCGGCAGTGGCAGAAGAGCGAACCGCTACTTCTTGATTCCTTTGAGGGAATTTTTCGTAGGCTTTAACAATGCTTTCGGCGAGATCGTCTGGCATTTTGGCGCGAGTAATAATTTCCTTGACGCGCTTGCTGGCGGCAAATAATTTGTCGTTGTCGTTAACGTCAAGACCTTTTAATTCAGCTTTGATCTTATCGCGGAGGTTATTGCTATCAATAAAGTAAAAATATGCTGGAGCAGTCACACAAAACCCGTTAGGCACTGGAATGCCTGCCTCATACATTTCGCCTAAATTTGCGCCTTTGCCACCAACTAGGGGTAAATCTTTCTTGCCGATATCTTTAAACCAGGCAACATGTTGGGCAGGATTTGACATAACACTTTCTCCAAAATATTAGTAACAGCTTTTTTGCGAGCGTATATACTCATGTTAGTGGAAAAGAAAGAGTTGGTCAATTTAGAGATTATGCTCTTGCGGGATCGAATTTAACCACTGTTGTGCTGCTGGGGTTTGGCTAAAACGGACAAGTTGCTCTGCGGCTGAACGGGATTCTTCATAATTGTTGTTTTGTAGTTCTAGTTTAGATAACAAAAACCACAAGTCGGGATGTTGGGGATACATTGCAAGTCCGTTTAGAATGACGTTCTTTGTTTGCTCGTAGTTTTTAATTTGGTTGTC